>JALRAZ010000465.1 GCA_023257935.1 Verrucomicrobiota bacterium | reverse complement strand
ATACCTACCGATAGGGTGGCTATGATATCCAGATCAAAGAGCACTTGGCTGAATGAAAAGGTTTGGATCTGATCGTAATCAGCGTAAGAAGCAGCCAGGGGCATGGCTATATCCAGATTTAGATCATATAACATGCCAGTTTGCGGAATCCAGAGCACCGCCTTGGTCAATGTTTCAGCCTGACCAGAATGTTGAATGACTGCATTGAAGTAGGATTTACCATCGGCAATTTGAGCAGCCGTGAGTTCAAACCGACCACGCAATTCCTTACCCTGATAAAACCCAAGCACGGCACCCGCTTCAACGGCCTCTTCATCCAGCTGGACGATGCCAAGCATGGTGCCAGGGATCACGGGGTAGCGGGTTGGCGAGCCAATCGGGTCTGCATGGGCTGCTGAGACGAGCAATAGGCAACAGATCAAGGTCTGCGCCCATGCCTCACAACGATTCAGGCGAAGCAAGTCAATCAGGTTAAATGCGGGAATGCTATGCATGGATAAGGTTGGAATCAGTTTCTGGGACCTTGTTCACGAATGCTATCCAGCAGGCTGGATCGCAGTCCTTGGTTGAAAACCAATGCTTGATGGCTATATACATCCACACCCTGAGAGGCCGATCCAATATTACCATCAATCACCAAGAGCCCGCTATTAGACTGGGTTTCCAGATCCACCAAACCTCCCTTGACCACATCCAGCGTGATACCATCTCTGGATCCCAGAGTCCCGGCCAGGGTCAGGTTGCCATCGAGCACAGAAATCTTCAAATCACCGCTTGCTGGAGCCGAAGCACTCAGTCCCAAGACCGAAACCTTCAAATCAGTCAGGTTAGTCATGTAATAGCCACCGACACCAAAGTGACCCGTAACCCTCTCTACCTGAGTCACAATCGGTGAGGAAAGGTTCCCAAATCCGGTATCGGCCTGGACCCATAGCTCTCGAGCCGAGATCACGGCAGTGGCATCGTTGCGGCCAAAGCCTACTTCAGAAGCGCCCAGTCGAACATCGCCAAGGGTTAGGATTGGCTGATTGAGCATCAAATCTCCTTTCACATCCATGAACAGATAGCCGAGCGGTGCAGGGTCATAGGTCCCTGCATCTCGGCCAATTTGCCACTGGCTAGAGCCAGTTGTGTGAATCCAGTAAGCCTGCCCCGGTTCAAAAGCCGAGAGGGTATTCAAGAAAGCAGGCAAGGTTGAAAGATAGTTGCGACTACCATCGGTAATCTGGCTAACCTTCTCCCATGCTTCGAGGCTTGATCCAGCCTCAGCCAAACTCCGGATTTCGGTGATTGGGAGTCCCACAAAATTCCACCCAGTGTTCAGCTCAATGCTCATTGAGGAAACCTCTACCCCCGTAATCTCAATGGCCTCCACCGATTCGCTGGCCTCAATCCATAGCCCTTGGCCCACATCAAGGGTATCCAAGGTATTGAGGAAAGCAGGCAAGTTTGGATCAAACAGCCGATCTCCAGCGATGATTTGACTGATCTGATCCAGGTGATTACCGAATAGATCACTCACGTGCTGACTGCCTGTATCCACACTTATGGCAATCTGATTCCATCCTTTGTTCAGGGAAATAATCTGGGTGACACTCTCAACAGGCAGGAATAGCTCCTGACTCTCGGAGCTCACCCCGCTCAGGGTATGCGATACAAGGGCCATGTTGAGATCTTCCCAGGCATTGACCTGAACGATGACCTCATCCACAACCAGATCATCAGCCTCCGAAATTTGAAGTGATCCGGTGGCAATGGAAGCAGCAAGGGATTGGACCTGGGTTGGGAGGGTTAAATCATTACCAACGCCCTGATCACTGTCGATCAGTAGGCCTGCCGATTGGATAGCGATATCAGCGCCGGCAGTTTCTCTCTTGATCTCGCCACCAAGCGCAACCAGCCCTACGTTGGCCGATCCAATCAAGCGCCCATCCAGCACCACATCTATGTTGGCCTTGAGGATCGCATCTCCGTTGACAAGGGCCAATGCCCCCCCCCTGGCGAGGCGAATGGAACCCGTTAGGGACTCCATGAAGGCAGTGCCATCGCCCTGTAGGTTGAGTAGCGTATTAGCGATGACTTGCAGATCTCCTTGAGATCTCACTCCCAGATTCCCGCTTAGATCAAATCGACCTGTCATTTGCAGTTCTCCCTCAACATCTAACCAGAGAGAGCCCAATGCCCCACTCGACCCAACCAGCAGATCTTGCGAGTTGGTCACTGCTATCTCGCTTGCAGTGGAGGTCATCTCACTCAGCCCCAGTTCATCCACATGCAATCGCAGTGGTTGTTCTATCGAACCGGCTGATCCGTTGATCAAAAGTTGCAGCCCTTGAGCGGTGATCTGTGCGGTTTCGGGCGCAGTCTGCCCCAGGATATCCCCATCGCTAACCGCCAGAGATACCTGGCCAGTAGCCTGAATTTGAGTCAGTGCTAGATCCCCACTGGGGACACTCACCGACACAGTCCCTTCACCCAATTGCTCAAGGCTGAGGCCATTGGATCCAGTCATGGTCAAGAGCATACTGCCTTCTCCGCGATTGACCGCTTGAACCAGGCCGCTGACTCGAGTGTCAGTCAGCTCAAAGCCAAGCTGTGTTGCTAGCGACAGATTGCCTCCAACTACCAAGCCGCCCTGGCTTTGGACTACTTTCCCCGCAGTACTGGAAAGCATCAGGTCACCCGTGGTCACGATACCTGTTTCCATCGATAGCGTATCGTGAGCATTTAATTCGAGAGACTGGGCAAAATCCCATGCAGTCGAAGTCGATCCAGCCAAGCGAATCCCGCGACCATACAAGGCAACATCCAGATCTCTAGGGAAATCACCCCCAGTGGTTCCTAGCAGCTCAAGATCGCCTGCTAAATCCAGAGCCTTACCTTCCAGCACATGGCCAATCTTGAGAGCGTGGAAGTTACCCACAAATGAATTCAAGGACTCAAAGGTAAGCAGCCATCCGCTTTTGCTGACAAGGTCAGAAGCCTGACCCAGGTAAATATCCAGGCCAAGGGTTGCAGGCCTTAGGGATAGCATACCAGCTCCACTGATGGTCTGGCTTGGAGATAGCGTCCAGCTATCGGCTTCCAGGACGATATCCCCACTTGATTGGGAGGCGTTGACACCATTCAGAGCCACCCCACTGCTGTCACCTTCAAAGACAACGGCCGAGGCACCCAGGACCTTAAAACTGCCACCTGAGCCTATGTTGACATCCCCCTTGAAAGTCACCACTCCGCTCGCATGGATAATGACATCACCGGCCACGATCAGATTCTCATGGAAGGTCACATCTCCAGCTTCCTCAATTCTAAGGGACTGAACATCCGAAGAAGCCAAGATCGGGGTATACACATTCAAATGGCCACCATTACCAGCTCGCAACACCAGGTCGCCTCCAACTGTAAGTGAATCAACCTGATCAACTGACCCGATGGTCAGGTCGCCCAGAGCCCCCTCAGCACCGGCAATTAAATGTCGATCCCCATGGAGGCTTGTATCACCTAGAAGACTGAGCGAACCACCGGCCGTGACATCCCCGCGCAAGTGAGTCATGCCATAGGTCGTCTGGGTAGAGAAATCCCCAGCAATGGTGACGTCATAGTCAAAATCTACATTCCTAAGTGCGTTAGCGCTCAAGTTACCCAATAGATAATCTCCTCCAACCACAGCACTTACATCGACATCACCGCTTTGGGAGATTAGATCGAGATGATCCTGGATGATGTCATCGTTGCCTTGGATAAGGCTTTCCCCTCCCTTGCCCAACTGCACCTCCCCACTGAACCACTGCGGGGTGAGGTCGTAAGACTGCATGGTAAGATAAGGGGCGCTCAGCTCATCGACTTCAGCATTGATCCCACTGATGACGGCTGATTCAAAACCCTCTCCAAAAGCAATAATCCACTCATTAGGCACCACCCCCAGAACCGCTTCTGGGCGAGTCACCGCCACAGCAAGGTTTGGATAATCGGCCAACACCGCATTCAGCGCTGATTCCACCTCCTGCTCAGTGGCCGTCAACCCCAGAGGTATGGTCACTTCCTGATGCAGCAAACCATCTGTAATCCATTCCAATTTGAGCGTGAAGGTGGGCGAAAGCTGCACTCCATCGGGCAGCTCATCCTGAAGTGGAACCGGCACGATCAATTGGAGGGATCCATCTTGAATACCAGCACTGCCAGCGTTTAATACCACTGGCGTCTCGGCATCAAGGGCCTCCACGATCAACCCATCATCGATTCTAAGGTCTCCCGCCATCTGCACCGAACCACCAAGGAAAGTCCCTGTGCCAGGGCCATTGATGAGCAAGTAGGTATCGTTGGAACCCACCAGATCGGAGAGGATACGATTAGTCGCCCCCGTGCCCCCATTATTGATGATCAGGGGATCAAGAAGTTGAAGGGTCTCACCAGCTGTTGCCCCTGCATGAATCGAATAATAATTATCAGAAAGCTCAAGTGCCAACACTTCACGCTGGGTGATTTCATTGACCGATCGAACGACTCCAGAGCCGAGAACCATCGCTTTCAGGCCATCCTGGATACGGGCCACTTCATCCGAATCCAAGGATAACCCATCGCCTTGGCTACCATAGAATACTTCCCTACCAGAGGCAGTCGGGACGAATTGAATGATGCCCCCCTCATTGCTAAGGGTTCCGGTAAGTTCTACATCGTCTAATTCAGCCAACCAAGTGACACCTTCAAAATCGACATCACCATCAATAGCAAGCAAGACAGCTGCATCGTCGTTGGATTGACTCTCTTGTCTGGGGCGGATGAATGAACGAACCGACGCTGGAGCGAAAGCTTGCTGAAGCAGTGTATCATCCTGACCACCAAAAACCCCTGAGAAAATTCCCATCGAAGCGTAACGCCAGTCGATGTTGAAACCAATATTCCCACCAGCAATGTTGAAATTCACACCAACCCTGGCTCCGCTGCTGTTGAAATTAACATTCGCGTTGAAGCCGAGGCTGAAATACTCAGGTGCGTTGATTTCACGCGTCTTCCAACCCCAAATTGCCTCCCATCCCCACCATCTTCCTTCCCACCGGACTATTTCCCAGCTATCCCATTTGGCATAGAACGGATTACGGAAGCTGAAACTACCATTCAAGGTACAGCTCAACGAAGAGTGAGTGACCCGCATGGACAAGGTGGCGTTGGCCCTGCCGATACCCACACCCATGCTCAAATTAGCTGAGCCGCTGAGATCAAACTGACCATCCGAACGAATATACCCGGAGAGGTAGATGGTCACCACGTTGAAAAAGTTCAGTGAGGCGTTGGAAATATTCAAAGTTAGGACTCCCTGCACCAGGGTGATTTCAGCTGCAAGATTGACTCTAAAATTAAGCACTTGCAGGTAGCCAGAAAGCAGGATGCGATAGTAATTGGGCGCTACATTTTCATAACTATAGAACTTGGAGGTATTGATCTTGACTGTAGCCGAGGCCACCAGCTTGAGGTTGTTTCCAATGCCCGCATTGAGGTTGGCGCTACCAACCAGCGCAAAGACAAACCCTTCCTGCGCGTTGCTCGTGATCAAGCCGGTTGCAGCAAGATTCAAGATACCAAAACTTCCTAGGTTGCCCACCATTGAGAGTTTCACATTGACCTCACCCGATCCCAGAGTCATCTCAAAGAATCCGTTGAATTCAAGAAGGTTACCTATTGTAAGCTTGCCAGCCATACCGACCCGGAAAGTCTCCGCAGCAATTTGTCCATCCTTCAGGCCTCTCAGGATACCGTTCTCACTGACATCGAGGACCTTGATGGTCCGGGTGACACGGGTGGTATTGATTTCAAGCTGGAAGGTGCCACTTAAGGCAAAGCCATTGGGCACGTCATTCCCTAAAGAGGCGCCCAGCTGAAGGCTACCTACTAGACCTTCACCATAAATCAGGGAAAGCTGACCTGAGGCGGCCATGTCAAACCATAGTATTTGCGTGGTGGCAAGGATGGTGACCTCCGCCTTTTCCGGAGTGAGGCTGATGTTCATGGAGCCATCCAGGGTAATTGCCCCAAGAAAATCGAAGTTACCACTGATTTCGGCCTCAATGGAATATGGATCCAGCTCAAAGACATTGGTATCTGAAGTCACACTCAGCTGACCATCATCCTGGTAATCAATGAAATAGGTGATCCCTCCATTGACGGTATCGATCAGTTTCCAACTACGTCCATCCACGATGGATGAGAAGCGAACATTCTGACCTATAGAAGTGTATCCAGCTTGATAAAACGCTTCTCGAAGCTGATCTGGTATGGCCTCGCGCGGCCCTCCAGAAGAGAGGGTCTCTTCAATGGTTGGGAAAGCATTCTCAATGCCCAGCGAGTTGAAGGCAAAAAGTTCATCACCACGAACCCCCTCAAGACGGATTGATTCAACCATGGTCTGGTTGGAGGTATTGAACGTGACATAGGCTTCAGCATTAGCCTCAATCCCAATATTACCTAAGAATCCCAATTCGGACTTGATCTTCATGGCACCCCAAGCCCGCACGAAATTACCACTGAAGAAACCTGCCCCCCCCGAGGAACCACCCACTGCCAGGTTGACTTGGGCTGCTACCGATCCAACAGCCCCTAGACCCACCACCGTGGCAGAGGCATCGGCACTCAGGCTGAATTTGGCGCCGGTAACCGTGGTGGCATCCTGATCCTTGAGGACACCGACGGATATTTCGATCCCACCGTAGAGCCCCAGCAGCGGATCAGGTTGACCATCCCCATCGTAGTCAGGGGTCAGTTCTGCGAACTGAATCTCGAAAAAGCCCTCTAATTCAAGACTCATTTCGGGCGATTCGGTGTAGACCCCAAACTCCACAGGGGCACCTGAGCCCTGATTTCCTAACGCATCAGTCCAGGTGCCATCTATGAAATCAACCCTGACAACCCCATCAGCAAACTCTCCGGTAAGGGTGTAATCCCAGAATGTGTTCCCTTCCACCACCACTTTTGTAGGAGCGCCCAAAACACTCACGCTACCCAGCCCCTGACCCGATAGACCAAATTCCAGCCCCTCGTCTAGGATGGATACCTCATCGAGCCCAACACCCAATGGATCATTAAATTGAACCCGGATCATGGCGCGATCATTGAGGTAGGACTTACCCAACCGAACATACTGCAGCGCTGCTTCGATCGAGGCCTCAGGCGCCACCACGTTGATCAACTGCTCACCTGCAAGGTTGAACACTTTACCACCCTCTGAGGTGAAGGAAGCCTCTGCGAATTCAAGTATGATCGTTCCCTCGCCTAATTGACCCAGCAGCGGATACCGATAAACCCCATCGCCCAAATGCTCGACAGCCGTATTCAAAATGGTGACATCCTCTGCCCCGGATCCACTCAAAGTAAATTCAGCGCCATCATCCAGCACACTGACAACATCTACACCCGCTGCGCCGATGCCCATGAAAGCCACATCGATGTAGGTCAAGCTGCTGACCTCAGCCAGACCTACTGTGGCCTTGCCAAGAGGCCCCTCGAGCGATGCCGATGGCCCAGCCACAGCAAAAGCAAGTCTGGTCGCATGATTGCCCACTCCCTGTTGATTAGTGAAGGCCCCAGCATCGATCTCAATCACATATTCACCAGAGGACAGCACCTGTCCCGTATTGGGCGCAATGGCGTATTGGTAGACATTGTCCGAAAGTTGGCCAACAAACTCAAGAATACCAAAGGATTGCCCCGCGCGGTAGAGCGACAAACCACCGTCTCCAAAGGCCTCGGAATACAAGGACAGAGACGATTGGCCAAAGGTCTGAACAATCATCTCAAGGGTGGCATCGGATCTCAACGTCATCAGCTCCAGTGGCCCACCAGCCGCATAACCATCAAGTTCTACCTGGATGGCATCCACACTCAGTTCAAGGGAAATGGGGCCATTCTCCTCACCCGTTGATGTCTTGAAGGCACCGGCACCAAGCTGAATCAAATACTCCCCAGCTGGGATGGAATCACCATTTTGCATGGCATAAATCAGGCGGTTACCGGCCGAAGCGCCCTCATCAAGTAGCAGCGTGATAAGGGACTGATCGTCGTCCAGCAGCTCAATCTGATTAGGCACAGATGATATCGTGCTCCCATCACTGATCGCATAGACCAGTTCGACACCCCCCATCAACTCAAGTGATTCCAGGTCAATTGCACCCTTGGCAAGCTGGGATCCAAGCTTGACCGTGATTGGATCAGCCAGGACGGGATCGGGCTCTGGTGTTGGCAAGGTCTCCCAGAGATAATCAACATCGGATTCCTGACCGCTTGACAAGGCAATCTTACCACCAAAAGAGGCCAGAGTCATAGGATCGGGCATCGTTCCAAGCACCATCAGTGTTCCGTTACCGGAGAGGATTTCAGCGACATTCCCATAGGCCCTGAGCTGCATGGATGCATGCATGGAATCGGGTAACTCGAGGGCTCCGAAGGTGCTTGCAGCCAAAGGATCCATGGAAAGTTTGCCTGAGAAATAAAGTTTACCATCAGAGCTGAGGATAAAATCGACCTCGCCTTGCAGGCTGGCAGCCAGCTCCACATAGGCCCTTCCCGAAATAGTGAAAGGTTCGAACATGAAAGCGAACAAATCCGCAAACCCGGGATCATCTCCCATCGCACGGTATTGATCCCTGACCTGCAACCTGGTGTTGGTCAGCCAATCACCTACCGGCATGTCTTTGATATCAAACTGAGAATCCTTCAGCTGCAGGGGTTCGCTCAGATTGGGAAGCGATCGATAAAGATCCAGGCCACCGGTCAATTCGATGAAGAAATAAGGAGCCAACCCAAAACCGCCGGTAAATTGGAAACCTGTCAGACCATAGTCTGAGAAAGCAAACTTCGTTCCCAGGGCTACTTCGGGAGCAGGAAGGGGCATTGGCATGCCCGGAATCATTGGCTGAGGAGCACTGAGTCGCAGATACCCATCAAATCCAATAAAGAAAATACTCTTGGCAATCTCACTAGGTGAGGTATTGGGGTCATCAATCAAGTCGCCATGACGGTCAATTTTAACCATCCCACCAATGAAACCACCTGAGAGAGTTCCGAGGAAGGAAGTCAGCTCAAGGTCAATACCCAGAGAATCAAAATCGACGATAGCTTTGCCTAAGTCACCCCTAGATACAGCCTGCAGGTCAATGCGCATGTTTTCAACAGCACCCTCAACCTTAAGCGAAGGCAGCGCGCCCAGGTCAAAGCCAAGGCCATTGATACGGCCAGAAACAACCAACTCCCCTGACCTGGCATCAATGGCAAAGTTAGTCACGTTAACAGGGAACCAGGAAGGCATCCCCATCTTGAAGGAAAGGTTGGGAAGATCCCCCGGCATATCGAGGACTTCAAATTTGAAACTTTCTCCAGACTCATTGACCGAGTAGACGAACTGGGCCTCAAGCACAGGCAATTGCCCAATCACAATCAATTCAACAGCGGCCCGGAAGCCAAGGGTCGCACTGAAGCCAGCGAATAGGCCGGTTTGAGGATCAACGGCCTGATCAAAAGTGAGGGTTAGGTCACCACGCACTGTAGCAATGGCATCATCAAAAACCCCTGCACTCATTAGGGTAGCAAAACCGCTCAGACGAACCTGGTAGGATGGGCTCTGGGAAAGCACCCCAAATTGCACGCTTGAGGCCGTGGCAGTGTGCCCAGCCTGATCAGACCAGGAACCTTCGAGGAACTCAACCTCTACCAGACCATCGGTGAATTGCCCACTGAACTGGTATCGATAATAGACATCATCTCCCTCCACTATCCGTTTGGGAGAGCCACTGATCTGAGCCGAGCCCACCCCAGAGCCGCTGAGACGAATTTCTGGCGCGCTATCAAGCAGGGAAAGCGAGTTCAGGCCCACTTGCTGCGGGTCATTCAGACTGATCTTGAGGAAGCCCTGATTATTAATGTAGGTCCTGTCGATGGAGGCGTATGGTAGCGGATCCACCAGTGTGGCCTTAAGTGAGTGCAGATACAGCTCCTGTTCCGAGCCTGTGTTGGCATAGCCGGCCTCATCCAACACGGTGCCCGGCAGGAAGGCTACGATGACCACCCCATCAGAGAAGCTGCCTTCAATGCCGTAGCGGAAGGTGTTATTGCCGAGAGACTCCACGGTCTCTTGGTCAAGGGTCACTCCACTGGCAGCACTTCCCGAAAGTATAAATTCTGGAGCCGCGTCGAGCACCGAAGCCGCATCCACACTGCTACCAGTGGTTGGTTCAAAGGTAATATCCAAGAAGCCATCGGTATTGATCTTGGAGGTGATGAGCGTCGCACCGATAGCAGCATCAACCTTGAGCGTGGGCCCGTTGACCTTGAAGCTAAAACTGTGAGTCCCGTTGGCCAGGCCATTCACATCCTTCATCCCACCTGCTGGAACAAGCAACTGGTAAGTGCCGGGCTGCAGCACGAGCCCCTCCGGCAATTCGAACAGGTAGGTGCTGCCGGTGATAGCCCTTGGCACGGCGTTCAATGCGAGTTCGACGCCATCGATAGTGAGGTAAATCTCAGGGCTGGCATCAAAAAGGCTATCGGCATCCAGAGAAACATTTTCAGGATGGGTATAGCTTAAGAAGAGGCCGCCATAGAGGACCAGTTCAGCGGCATCGACACCATTGAGCGCACCCGCTGATACCTGCCACTCTGAGCCCCTAATTTTCAACTGGAACTCCATTGCCTGGTTGGCCTGGCCCAGTGAATCAACTAGGCTGTTAGCGTCTACCTTGACGATGTAGTCACCAGGTCCTGCAATCAACGCATCGGGAACCTGGTATGTCACCAAACCCGTTGCATCGACTGTCCCTGGGGCAAAGGCCTTCAATTCAACTCCGTTGGGGGACAAGAGCCGCACTTTACCATCAGTCTGTGGATTACCAGAAGGTGTCATGACCGCACCGCTGGAAGGAGTCACTTGTAGGGCAAAAGTCTTGAGCTCAACAAAGCGGGTGTAACTCAATTCGTCAAAAGCCATGGCAAGGTTAACCTGGTCGCTGGTGGCAAAACCGGAACCGAAGTCTGGAACATCCTCAAAATCCAGATGAGTAAAAGTCACCTCCTCGCCAGCTGGGTTAAGGAAACCAAAGGACAGTTCTCCACCCATTTCGATAAGCTCAAGTTCATCCGGGAAGGTTCCCAGGAACATGAACTTGGCTTCACCTGAAAGCACCTTGGAGATATCAGCGTAGATACGTCCAGCAACAGAAATGTTGTTGTCCAGGAAATTCAGTTTACCGATACCCAGGAACTTACCATCAGTACTGAGCCGCACTTCAAGCTGGCCATTAAAGGCAGTCTGAGACGCATAGGCAGTGAATACAGTGGCTGATCCCGTGATGACCATGGGCTGCGTGAAAGCGGCAAAGAAGGAGGCTGCAGCCGGATTTTCAAGCGAGGCAAGATACTGGTCAGCGACTTGTGCACGCACACTAGATAACCACTGATCGGCGCCCACTGGCTCGGCAGCACTGAGTGAAGGATCGCGCAGTGCTTCGGCAGAGCTGAGCGAAGGCAGACTGGAGAAAAATTCAACCCCGCCTATGAAGTTGGTCAAAGACAATCCGGTGTAGCCAGATGGGTCGATGAGGATAGGCACATCTGCGGTGATCAACACCCCGAGCGGCCCGAGCTCGGACAAGGCGAATCGGATAGTAAGACCCCCAACTCCCTCTATAGCAAAACCACCTTCGATGCCAAAAAACAGCACCCGGTCCTTGATGACCGTATCCACCGAGGCCGCGTCGTCGACGACCTGATCATCTTCGCCGATCTTCACAATCCCCCCGATTAATTTCCCTGTGACTGTACCACCAAAGGCATCAGCTTCGATACCCACGCCAATGGAGCCTAGATCAAGGATCGGGAATTGACCGGCTAGCAGGGCTCCCATGTCAATCTTCAGGCCTTCAATAGCCCCGCTGATGACTGCCGATTCAAGCCCCTGGATCCCACTTACCGAGGCGGAAACAGTCAGCACAAGATCTAGAGGGTCAGCTTGAATATCACGCCATTCCACCCCCATAGAGTTGACCTTGACTGGCAGGAAGTCAGGCAGCCCCAGCGGACCACCTCCGAGACCACCGCCAAAGAAGACCCCAAAACCTGGCTTGGTCACAAAACGCCCATCTCCGGTGAAAGCAAATTGTCGCCCCTCCCCTGAGACAATGCCTGAGCCCACATTCAAACGAGCTCCGATCGTGTCAAATGACACAACCTCCTCATTGGGGCCGGCGCTCGAATCAATCACCACCCCTTGCGCGTGGAGGGTCAGATAATCTTCAAAATGGATCTCAAACTGATCGGCTAGGAATTCAAAGCCAACAGGTAAACCCTCTTCGAACTTGAGGCTGGCACGCATGGCCTCGGTGTCTTCCCGCTCAGATAGCCCCGAAGGCGCCACACCACTGGTGCTGTCGGTGATCGAAGCCTTGATGCTTTCATCCGGGAAGAAGGTGGCTCCACCAGTAGCCAAAAACAACTCACCACCGAACTCAAAGCCTTGTCCCTGAATAACCTCAAAATTAGAAACGCCCACTCTTAGGTCATCAAATTCAACCAAATTGCCAAGTCGAAGCGGTTCTCCCTCAGCAGGTGCATACATGAGCTCAGCGGTGCCGAAGCGAAATCCTTTTTCCCAGATCACCAGACCCGGGACCGATGGAATGGGGCCAGGACCATCCTCATCGAACGGCTTGATCAGCCCAGTGACTCCCACGGCAGGAATGGTGATTTCGGCTTGAGCAATTTCAAGCAGGGTCTGTCCGGTGGTGCCCGCGTTCGGGTTGGCCACATCGGCGGACGGATCATATTTGGGATCGAAGCCAAGCTTCAGACCATCAGCCCGGGCTTCGATAATGCCATCCACGATGAGCTCCATGGTGTCGACATTGAAGTCCCAACGTCCGGTCGGCACCACCGATCCACTCCCAGAGAGGAAGCCAAAAACATCCACCGCCATGTCAAAAGACCCATACACACCGGAAAGGGAAGCCCCGGCAGCATCTCCAAAGGCAATGTCGGCATCTTCTGCACCAAGTGCCAAGGTCAGCACAAAGGAACCATCAACAAAATTCATGCCATCGATACCAAACTTCGGATTCAAGAGACTGACCGGTCCTAGGTGCAAGGCATCTGAAGATTGAGCAGCAGTCAGTGTGTTGGCCCGCACCTCGAGCACTCGATTGGATTGAGCACCTGGATTGCCATTGGCATCACTCCAGGAGGCTGCCGCAAATTCGAGATGAATCTCACCAGGCACAAAGAGTGGTGTGTCGTTGTATTTTGAGACATCAACAAAGTGATAGCGGAACAGACCGTTACCAAGGTGTTCAGGGGTTTTGAGCATGGCTCCCTGCAACCCAGCATCAGCCACCGCCGAACCGGTGAGGACAAATTCGGGAGCTTCATCAAGAATGCTGTCCAAATCAAGACCACTACCGCTGTGGTCGACATACTGAACATCCAGATAGCCACCACTGTTAAGCAGGATGGCATCCACCATACCAGAGGCAGCACTACCAGCTAGTTGGGCTGTGCTGTTGACTCCAGCCCGGGTCATCACGATGGACTGCTCACTGGTTTCATTTGAGCTGCCCTCATTGGCAGTGAAACTGCCCTCCTCAAACAGGACCTTCCACTCACCAAAGAACCCCATGGGTAGAGCAGCCAATTTGGCAGGGTCCAGATCGTAACGGTAGACACCACCACCAAGGGCCTGAGGCACGGTATCCACACGCAGGGTTTCTCCCCCACTCCAGAGCAGGAACTCAGCATCAGGATCCAGGATACTTGACTCATCTAACTGGGCATCACCCTTGACCCCAAAGCGCACATCGATGTGATGCTGGGCGAGGAAGTGGTTGTAATCCAGTAGCTGACCCTCAAAAGGATTGACCAACTCGGCAAAAGGCACGACGGGAGGTTTCTGCCCGGTGCCATCACTTTGAATCAGACCAAATAGCGAGTAATTGTCGATATACCACTGATCCAGAGAAAACCCGGTAACCGGATCAATGGTGAAGAAGGCAGCTCCCCCCAATTCAAGGAATTCAAAGTCCTCGGTGGCAAGTCGTGCCTGAGCATTTAGAATGGAAATCTCGACAGATCCAGATGGATGTTGAACGAATTGGGTTCGACCCGATAGTTCCAGCAAGCCTGGTATGGCTAGTTGAATCGCCCCACCCAGAGTCATCACCTCACGGTTGTCCTGGAAGGACAAAGTCACGGTCTTACCTTGCACCGGGATCACCTGTGAAAGCTCCTTGCCGGTGCGATTGACTGCCAATTCAACCGTGCCAGTGGCCTGGAGGCCTTCAAGACCCAGCAGACTGACCCCACCACTGCCCTGCAGAGCGATCGCACCGGCCTGATCCAGATCAAGCATCATTCCCAATTGCTCGATGGAAGCTTCAACACCGATTCGATCCTCACCCTGACCAGAACCCACAAACGCTTTGGCATCAGCCAGTCCTAGATAAAGGTGACGCCCCTGTTGCTCATCATAGATCAGCGAGTAATCTCCAGAAATACGAGCAAAGCCACCCAAGTCAAATGCCAGGGAACCCGTTACGGCTGCCTGTTTAGCATCCGCTGCCAACTTAAGGGCAAAATCCTCAGCCCCACCGGTAGGAACCAGCACATCCACGGCACTCCCAGTGTTGTTGTAGGCAAAGCCAGCGGTCAGGGTGGCGGTGTCGGAAAATTCAATCCCGGCGTCGATACCCACAAAACTAGGAAGCCCACTGGCTTGGATGGCAAATTTACGCTTGGTGGTGTGGATCATGAGACCGAAATCCAAATCCTGTATTTCAAAGCCTAAACGATCCTCTTTTTTCTCGGCTGGCACCCCGACATACATTGAGAGGTTACTGCCCCCCATTAGCATTCTGCCGGCCCCCATTCGTAGAGCAAAATCTCCTGTAAGCTGAAAGACATCCAGAAGGCTGAAGGAAATATCTTGAGCATCGACTCCAACAAACGCTTGGCCACCTGTGGCGATCTCCGAATCAGAGAAGCTGAGTTGCAAGGTTTCCTCTCCCAGACCAATGGTTTGATCAACGGCTTCGGTGAAATCATTCAGTCGAACAGTCAGCGTTGCGGAAAATTCAATCCCCGTCATGCCAATCACCGAAACCTGCCCGGTGATTTCGCCAGCCTCATGGTCGCCAGAGCGGTAGAAGAAGCCCTGTCCATCAAGCAGCTGAAGCCCTACACGGCCAGTGCCGGCACCTGCACCCACAAACAGGGAGACATTGGAAGCTGCGATGATGTCCCCACCACTCGGTGAGCCTCCTGCGATGACAAAATCACCTTCCAATTGCACACCCGGCAACTCGATTTTGAGGTCGGACAATACGAGGCGGGCAAAAGGGCCGGCCTCAAAGTGAAAGGAGCCAAAGGCTGTAACCACATCCACAGCCTTATTGATGGTGCTTATCTCAAGGGTAACATCTCCCCCTGCCTCGATAATCCCCAACTTAATATCCGTCACAAAGGACAACTTCCCAGCTATGCCATCAGGCCTCAGGAGAAGCAACCCTGAGGCATTCTCGATGGAAATGGCACTGGCCGAAACGTTGTTATCTGAAAAAGATCCAATACTCACATCGGAAACTGCCATAACCAGCGAAGCATTCCCGTTCAGGTCCACAGCATGCGATAGGCCGAAAGAACCCGACATACTGAAATCAAGCACCCCAAGTTCAAGGGCCCCAGAAACTGTTGCGTAGGACCCCCTTGAGCCATCCAGATCAAGGGTGATGGCTTCTCCGGCTGTGCCGATGCTGATATCGGAGCTCCTGAAATCAATAAGCGTCCCATCAGCGGCAGCCTGGTTCAGCTCGAAATCGACCGCAGCGGAATTCAGTTGCACAGCATCGACCCCCAACAAGTCGAAAGAGTCGGCCTGAGCCTTGAGGGCAAACCATGAGCGTTCGCCTTGTTTTTCACTGAATATACCGGCGGCGAAGTCAACCCCTGCGAGTTGCAAACCTATTGCTTGATCGCTTCCACCATCAACCCCAGCAAAGGCCCCGAGCCCAGAAGCAGTGAGCGTGAGTGCATCGACAGCGGTTGTCACACCGCTTTCGTCATAATCGGACAATTGAACCGCACTACTAAAGGTAGCCAGTTCGAAGTCGCCAGAGAGGGTGAAAAAGTCCTGAAAACTAAGGTTGAGCAAACTGGAGGCTTTGAGGAACTCACCCAGCGATCCATCGGCATCAAGCGTGAAAGAAAGATCTCCAGAACCAATCACCAAACCCTTTTCTGAATAATCCAACACCTGATCAGTTCCAATAGCCTGATTGATCGTGACCTTGAGGCCCGAAGCCGAAGCCTCAACCCCATCAAGACCCACCATCGCCACATCACCCTCGGCTGTCTGAGCGGTGACCCATTGCTGGGTGGCATCGGAGGTCGAGGTAGCCAGTGCAAAGCCCATGCTCAACCCGCTGACTTCAAGACCAACCCGCTCACGACCTGCCTCGGCAGGAGCCCCTACGAAACCTCCTGCATCAGCAGAAACAAAGCTCAGGAGATCAACTTCCACAGCCTTCCCATCCTGAAGGGTGACTTGTTGCCGAGATTTCTCGAAGCCAAATTGTCCATCGATCTGGAAGAACCCAAATAAATCAAAGGCGATATCTCCTGCCAACCGGATGAAGGCACCTTCCTGATCATCAAAATCCAAGGTGGCAGTGTTTTCGTTGCCAAGATCAATGGGGTTACCTGAAACATCGAGAGCACGCTGGGAATTGGACTGACTGATCTCCACATCGAAGGACCGTATGGCTGCCTCAATACCCTCTACACCCTCGAACGAGCCACCGGTTCCCTTCGCATGAGCCAAGGTAAACGACTCATCACTACCATTAGCATCACTCAGCAGAGCCATGGTGAAATCAACTGACTCCATGGCAAAGCCCACAAAATTTTCTCCACCGACTTCACCTGCAACCGCAAGAGAGGCTTGTATGTCGCTGCCGCCAATGATGAAGCCATCCAGATAAACCTTTTCACCACCTAGGCTTGCCTGACGCCCATTCACCTGCTGGAAGGATAGCTCACCCTGCAAAGTCAGCGTATCTACCAGATTGGCCTGAACCATGGCTCGCGCTTCAATAAAACGCCCCTGGTCTGAAGCGTGGTCAAACTTCACCGAACCCTCCAAGCCGACGGTCAGATTGCGGGCAGCAAAATCAATCAGTTGAGCACCTTCAGGAGCCTGACTGATGCGAACCCGGACATCGCTCAATGGGGCGGTGGTTTCCAGCTCATCCAAGCCAACGAGCTGGGCACTGCCTACATCAGCACTGAGAACAAACCAACTACCCGGGCGGCTTGGGTCCGCTGATTGCAGCAAGGCCATACCAAACTCCATGTCGTTGAGAGCGAGTCCAACGCCCGGATCATTGCCTTCGGGAAGGTTACCAGCAAAGGCGCTGAGCTTGGCCCCACTGAACATGATGCCATCAAAAAGCCGCCTCTCGCCATCGGCCATGGCCAAGCTCACCGGTGCGGCCTCGAAGAACAAATCACCCTCAAATGACAGAAAATCAAAGGCTCTGACCGAGGCGGTGAGGCTGGCGCCAATGATCGATCCTTGGCGATCTCCAAAATCCAGAGATACCAATGAGTCATCGCCTTGGGTGGTGCTGCCCCAATCAACAACAGCCCCATCAGTGGCTTGATTAACCAAGATTTCTACCCCGCTGACTTGAACCTGCAGGCCAGACTCATCACCCACGTTCACGGTCACCTGGTCCGTTGTAGCCTGCAAGCCAGTCCATACCCGACCACTACCCTGCTGTTCCTGAGCCACTGCCAGGGAAAGGTCCAGTGATGCGAGGGAAAGACCAAGATCTGAGATACCCACGGTGGCATTGAGTTTTTCAGCGCTCACACCAATGAAGTCCGTCGAAATGATTTCACCGGTCTCCAGCGTCACGGAACGTTCACTGAATTCAATCCCCACCCTGCCTTCAGCCTGAAGCAAACCACCCACATTGAGGTTGGCATCTGCCTTGAGCTGAACCAACTGCCCCAGGGATCCATCGACCGACAAAGCCAGGTTTTGCCCACCTACAGCCAGGCTCAGTGCTTGGCCTGAAAAGTCGACCACGGGTTGGCCACCACTGCTTCGGTTGATCAGCACCGAAGCGTTGGAAAGGCTACCCAGAAATTCAAGTCCCTCACCGGCCAGGGTCGCTGTCGTGGCGGTGGCTTGGAGACTGGTCCAGATATCCGAACTTTCTTTAACCGCACCAATAGCCAACAGGAAGTCAAGCCCCTTGAGCGAGACCCCCATGCCATGAACCCCGGTGGGCGTCACGCCCAGACCCACGAAGGCGTTCAGTTGGCTCGCACCCAGGATCAGCAGATCCATGGACTGTTCTCGACCGTCGGCAAGAGTCAGGGTCTCAGCACGTCGCGAAAACCCAATACGACCTGAGGCAGCGAAAGCACCAAACAGGTTCATCGAGACCAACCCACCCAACTCAAACAAGGCACCCAGTTTCCCGTCAAAATCAAGCTGAGTGGCATCAGCTTTGGACGAATCCAGTGAGAGAGGCTTGGTCTTGTAATCGATCACCTGATCACTGCCATCACCGGAGACTTGATTCATGCGCAGAGCGAAATCTTCACCCTCAAGATCAATCCCATCGAGACCCAGCACTGCAATCGAACCAGCCTGAGCCTTGATGGACGACCACTGGCGAGCATCGGACGAATCGGTCGATCTGACAAAGGCTGTCAGCAGATCAAGGTCTTCGAGGATCAGTCCCTGGCGCTGACTCACATCCTCAGCGTTCACGCCGACGAAAGCATCCATGCCAGATGCCTCCAGAGCAAATAAGCTACCAGTCATGCTGGAACCATCAGCCAGGTTGAAGGTATCCAGACCGCTTAAGATGCGTACCGTGCCATCGATGAACAAAGTCTGAGCGATTTGTATAGCAAGCCTCCCTCCAGCTTCCACCACCTCACCCCGAGTTCCTGATACATCCAGTTGCCAATTGGCTGCTTCGGAAAAAACCCATGGAGAGGCACTCCAGTCAATCACTGAACCATCGGAGGCTGCCAGGTTCATGAGCACCTGCACATCCGTAGCAGAAACCTCCATGGTCTCTGCAGGGATCCCCAAGACCTGAGCACCGCTGGCACTACCCTGAATCGCCACCCAGCTGCGGTCGTCATCCTGATCCTGCGCACTAACCAGCACTAGCCCAAGGTTCAAGCCGGAAAGTTCAAGACCCATGCCTTCTTGCTGCCCCTCACCCGGAACACCAACAAAACCATTCACCTCAAGAGCCTTGATTTGCATGATCTCAGCACCGATATCAAAACCATCGCTCAAGGTCACTTCCCGCACGACCCGATCCATTCCAAATTGGCCCTCTACCCGAACAAACCCACCAATTTCCAATTGCAGGGTTCCCAATACGCTCAAAAACGGCCCCTGATTCCCGTCAAAATCAATAGCTAGCTCGGACTGAGCGATGGGTGAAGCAATCGGGTTGAGGGCATGATCCACAACCGTCGAATCATCGGCTTCGGTTTGAATGGCCAGACTCGCGTGGGTAATGGATCCACTCAACCCATCGATGCCGACCACAGCGGCCTGGCCTATGTCTCCCCGGATGCTTGACCACGAACGGGATCCACCTAACTCAGTCTGATAAACCATCAGGAAATCCAGTTCAGCGAGGAAGAATCCCATACCTAGTTCACCGGGCTGATCCGAGGCAGCACCGACGAATCCAGAAATCCCCTCGGCAGCAAAGACAAAGGTATCCGCATCAATGGTCTCACCGCCAGAAAGCCTTAGGGATCGTCTCTCACTGGATAGATAGACCCTGCCCTGCGCTTTGAAAAAGCCTCCGATGGAGATGGTCATTTGGCCACCAACGCGTAGCAAGGCTCCCAAAGCACCATCGGCAGTGAGGGCAAGCGCTCCCTGGTCCAGATCCGATTTCAGCGGCTGCTGACTGAAGTCAGCCCAGTCCTCAGAACTTGATGCATTCAGTTCCAGCTCAAAGTCTGAAATGGATGCCTCTAACCCATCAAAGCCAATGACCTCAGCAGCCCCCACCTTGCCTTTGAGTGAAGTCCAGACTCGGCCATCTGCAGCCACAAAACTGCCTAGCATCAAATTCAAGCCTTCGATGGCAAAACCCATGGCTTCTTTGGAGGAGGCAGGTCCATTGACTCCAGCAAAACCTTCCATGCCTGCCACACCCATGATCAATGCCTTAGTGGTGACGGTGTCACCGCTGGATAGCAATAAATCATGGGTTGAGGTTTGCATCGAAACTTCGCCCTTAAGGCTGACAAACCCACCCAAGTTGAGCTCAACACCACCCAGCACTCGAGCCAGGGCACCCATATCGCCGTCAAACCGAAATTCCAATAATGCCTGCCCCACATTCACCTGATAGGGCTGATCAGCAAAATGCAAGACGGTGTCATCAGAAGCCGCAGCATTAATCTCGACCTCCACATCACTCACTGTGAGCTTCAGATCATCCTGATCCAGCCCCACCACCTGGATCGCCCCGGCACGGGCCTGCAGGGCAGCCCATGTGCGTGAACCCTCATCGACCTCTTCCTTGGCGACAATCAACCCGAGGTCAAGCCCCTCAAGCAAGAGTCCGCTCTGGCCAATTCCCGTCTCGAGGTCCCAGACACCAGCGAAGGCCTGAACATTGGCTGCGACAAGTGTGAGTGCCGAGGCGGTCACTGTGGTGTTGTCACTGAGGGCGAATGATTGAGTCTGCGATTGAACCAGCAACTGACCTTCCAAACGAATCAGGCCTTGGATGGCCAAAACGGCCTGCATCTCAACCTGGAACTGCTGCCCGAGATCTCCATCAAAATCAAAGTCCCATGTCTGCCAGAGAGTTTCGACCTGAAGAGGGATCTCATTGAGGTCGGCCACATCGGCATTTTCCTGCGAGTTGACCGATTGATAGGTGAGGCTCAGATCATTGAACTCAGCGACAATGCCCAGCGAGTCGGCACCCACCCAGCGGGCGGTTCCCACTTCAGCCTGCGCCATGGTCCAGACGCGGGGGTCATCTGCCGCAGAAGCTGTTGCCAGCACCAAAGCAAAGTCCATATCGTTCACTTCAAATCCCACTGGATCACGGCCGCTGGCATCTAGCCCCACATAACCAGAAAGATCCGAGGCACCCAACACCATCAGCTCAGTGTCGACCACAGCTCCCTGCTGGGTTGGAAGCTGGTAGGCTTGTTTGAAGAGGAAAAATTCCCCGCTCAGGAAAAGGCTGTCGGCCAATTGGAGGTCAACCTCTGCCTGGACCCCCAGAAGTTCTCCTCGTTGGCCGTCGTGATCCAGGAGGATGCTCTGGGAACCCCTGCCTAGAAGCAGGGGTTGGGCAGCAAGGTCAAGAACCGTGCTGTCTAAGCGGCCAAGTTGGGTATTGAGTTGAAGGTCAAACTCATGGACTGAAAAGTCAAGCTCATCGATTCCAGCAAAAGTGGCCGAACCCGCATGGGCCTGCATAGCCATCCAGCGTCGATCATCACCTAGGTCAACTGACTGAACAACCATGAACCCAAAGTCAATGTCTTCGGCCTCAAAACCCACTTTGGCATCGCCATGGCCACTACCAATGAAGGCATTCACATCACTACCGATAATGCTAAAGAAACGACCACTGAGACTGGAGCCATCGCTTAGGACAAACTCCTCTTGCTGGGTAGCAAAGCCAACGGTTCCTTCCAAGCTTGCCAGGTTACCTACGGTCATCGAGACCGTGGCGCTGGCCTGAACCAGCACCCCTCGAGCGCCGTTAAAATCAAGTTCTATTGCCTCATTTCCGGTTGCCACCAGCAGTGGGTTTGATTGATAGTCTATGACTGACCCATCAGCCGCTGCACCATTGACTTCTACCAAGATATTCTCTCCAGCCAGGGAGAAGGTCTCTGTATCAGCGCCAGCAAAACTGGCGCTCGAAGCGGCAGCCTTGAGGCCGACCCAAGTGCGTTCGTCCTCTGGATCGGTGCAGGTCTGAACGGCCAAGGCCAAGTCCACACCACGCAGCACCAGGCCAGTCGAACCGGGCTCATCGGCAGATCCCCCCATACCGACAAAGGCATTCAGGTCCTGTGCTCCTAAAGTAAAGAGTCTCGTGGCAAGCTCCTTGCCATCACTCGATTTGAAAGACTCAAGCTCGGTAGCAAAGCCAACATACCCCTCCACACTAAAGAAATCCTGCACACTCAGGCTGACCCCTGTCAGGGCACGAATCAGAACACCATCATCCCCATCAAAATCCAGGGTGAGCGGATTCAGCCCAGTTGGCACCTCCACAGACTCGGAATGGAAATCAATCACGCGAGCATCGCCGCTGTTCAGAGACAGGTTCAGGTCAACAGTTGACTCATAGAATTCAACGTCTAACCCTGCAACCGCATCCGCTCCCACAAATCGGGCCGTCTCAGCTTCGCTCTTCAAAGCTAGCCAACTTTGATTCCCTGACTCATTCGACTCAGTGAACAAGCCCAGACCAAAGGTAACATCGCTGAGAGCGAGACCCATCTCCGGCCTACCTGCGGCATCCCGGATACCGGCAAATCCAGTCAATCCAGAGCCTCCGATAAGGAAAGCCTCGGCGGTCACGGAGCTAAGCCCGTCGTTCAAGTTAAGGGAGGGGCGGCTGCGCTCAATACCAACGCCCCCATCCAGCTCTAGGTAGTCATCAATGACAATATGAGCGACGCCCTGAACGCGGGCCAGCACGCCCAGGCTTCCATCCATATCCAGAGTCACGCGATAGCTACCCACTGGCACCTGAAACTCAGTGGCACCGACACCGAAGTCTATCACCTGGCTATCAGGGTCATCGGCACCGAAGACGAGGTTGAGATTCACCGCTGTCTGCTGGGCATTCAGCTCGAAACTTTCCCCTGCCCCCACCAGTTCCAGAGAATCGGCTTTACCCTGAACGGCCACCCACTGGTAGTCAGCAAAAGCCTGTTCTGACTCCTTAGGTGTCAAGTAGGCGATGGCCAACTCGATTTCATCAAAGGAGAGGCCCTGTTCATTTTCACTGCCGCGTTGCATACCGACAAAGCCAGAAACCTTGGACGCTCCAAAGGTGATGGAGTCGGCAAGGACATCACTCCCATCAGCCAATTGAACCAGCCGAGTGGCCGACTGCAGGGCAAAGTTTCCCCGGACTTCCAAGAAGTCTCCAAGCCGTAGATCCGCTCCTAGGATGGCTACTTCTTTTAGGTCTGTCCCAGCCGGCAAATCCTGCCAGGTGTAGGAGGCACGACCAATGTCGAGGGTTTGGCCGGTTAATTCGTTTCCGGTGGAATTCATCCTCACGAGTATGGTTTCAAAACCGACCAGATCGATTCCCTCACCCGTCTCCGCGACCGGATTACCGCTCACCTCAAGGGCCAGGGTTTCGTCATCGTTAAGGATCAAGCCTAGGTTCCCCTCCTCGATCCCGAAACGGGAATCGCCAGCTTGAACGAGGATGGTGGTGTCGGTTGCAATCGCCTCAATATTGCCTCCTCGCTTGCTGAACCCAAAATCACCCGAAAGACGCCCCAGCCCCGGAATACTGATATTGACATTAACGGCCGAAACCGCGACTTCGCCGGCCTTTACATCAAGGTCCACTGAGAAATCCCCTACCCGAACGGTGCGGTTGAGGTCAGTGGTGGCATTATTGAACAGCACGGTGGCAATAGGAGGGTCATCAAGACTGAAGGCATCACCAACATCCAGCACGAACTGACCATCACCATAGAAGACAAAACTGTCGTCGGCGTTGAGGATCAAAGCGAAGTTGGGCGTTGCATCAACTGATTCGATCCCCACAAAGAAGGGGCCTGCCCCGAGCCCTACTCGCACATGACTTGCCAGGGATGAAAGTGGCGTATCCCGACCCGGTTCCTCCTTGGCAAATCGAAAATCACCCTCAATGAGGAACAGATCAACCACTTCACCTGACATCCATCCTCCCAAATAGAGGGAGGCTTGCAGATGGTCGTAAGCAATGGCGTAGGTCACCCCATCCACTGTCAGGTCATAAGTCACCGCATCGGCGATGGAGTTGAGCACAATCGGTGTGTCATCTCCTTGGAGATACAGCGCCTCGATACCCTCAAGAGAGATCCCCGTTGCCTGCATCTGGGTGGCCACGCCATCAAAGGTCAAATAAGCCACACCTGTAATCCCTGAAGCCCTGACGAGGTTGTCCCCTGTTCTGAGCTCAGCAACATCCTCATGGACCGTAAGGATCACATCGTTGGATGGGTTGCCCACCTTTTCAAGGCGCAAACCGCCACTGACCCCCAATGAGCGCCCCAGGAAGAAGTCTCCCACCAACTCAAGAGGTTCATTGGGGAAATATTCGCTGATGAACATGCCGAACTGATCCGCTTCATCATTCAGCACTTCAGGCAGGAAATCGCCATTGCCCTGGATCGGTTTCACCTCAAGAGAATAGGAATCAAGCGAAGGCAAGACCTCGAAGAATTTCAAGCCGTCCCCAAAGCCCCACAGTCCCAGCCCAAGATCCAACTTCCCTGTGATCTCGTCGGCCTTGATGAAGGCATGGGTGGCACCTTCGGTGAGTGCGTCTGCATCGACTACATAAGTGCGAATGGCCGCATCGACCCAAACCAGAGAACCATCGATGAAGATATCATCCCGTTGCCCTTCCTCAATACCATCAAACCCAACATAGGTGAGGCCACCCAAATAGGTGGTCGGTGAGCCTATCAAGGTCAAGTCATTGTCCAGGCTCTGATGCTTGATGAGGCCCTGCAAGAAACTGTCACCTTGAGCGTTGACGTTGAGGTCGGTCCCGTCACCGATGAGTTGGATTTCACCAGTCAAAAGCCAGCTAATGTCCTGCCTTTGGAAATGCTCAGGAACTTCATGCACGTCAATGGACTGGGCGATGCCCAGATCCGGATTGAATACAAGATTGACCAGAAAATGATGTCCTGCCTCATCACTGAGTTCCCAGCGTTTCTCCGGAGCCAGGGTTTGGAGAGTCACATCATTCCCAAGTGTCACCCCATTGTTCACAAAAGTTTGCCTGAAGGCTTCTGAAGCCATGCCCTGTTTGAGGCCTTCAAGAGTCGCATTGCCAATTTCAGGGGTCTGCCCAAACAGGCGCTCTCCAAGCAGCATATCAAAATAACCCGTCAGGCTGTTGCTTGACACACCCGAATGAATGGACACATCGCCAGCGGAAACCAGTTGTCCTTCCACATTGATTTCATGCTGGGCCATAAGGCGCAAGCTTGCTCCCTCGGACTGAGTGGCATCGCTCGGGAATGATTCAATGAGCGCCCCTTCAGCCACTTGCATCCATCCATTGGATTCTATATCCACCCTGCCATCACCCGCTGCCCGGATGTGACTTTGGCCATCAATCACCAGGTTCTCATGGGAACGCAGTGCCACGGGACCGGCAGTCTCCAGTTGCAGTGATCCACGGAACTGACTCAAATCCATTCGGATACCTGAACCGCCCGAAACGGTGATGTTCCCAGACACCTGCAAGTCAATGTCATCGGCTACCTCAAAGGTCCAGGCTCCAGTTTCACTGTTCTGCCCTACCGCATCCTGAACCACCGCATTGCTCAAGGCTTGTTGTTGCCCTTGAGAGAGTTGGCTCAAGGCACCCACATCACTGAGGTGAATGGTTTGGTTAGCCCCGCCTACCCTTGCTTGATCACCCTCAAGTAAAATCGAGAGGTGCTGGGACACAATCAACGGGGTTTCGGCTTCCAGCTGACCACCCAAGGCAGCTCCAGGGTCAATCAGCTTGAGGACAAATAGGGATGGCATCAATGTAGCATCCGCCTCTACAGACTCATCGATTCCATCCAACACTGAACCATCGGCCAGCTGCAAGACTACCTCCTGACCTGCCTGAATCGAGGTCAGACCATTGAAAAGACGATCAGGAGAAACGAGTTGGAGGTCACCCTCTGTTTCGGTGAGGCTGATCGAATGGCTGGATAGGGCTGAAACCCCTCCATTGCCCTTAGGGTTGCTATCAACATTAAGTTGAATGGAACCGCCCAGTGCCATGAATTCCATGTGGTTGCCATGGATCACCCCTTGAGGGTCGACTGACACAAGATCCCCCGCTGTGGCCGTGGCATAGACATCAGCACCGTAATCAAATCCTCCAGCTACCTTGATTTCTCGAGAGGTGAGGACAATGGGCACATTCCAGCCCACAGCACTGATATAATCGAGCAAAGTGAGGGTATTGGTTTGCGCGTTACCCAGATAGATGGCTTCAAGGGTGTTGGAAAACGATTTCAGGGCATTGGAATCAATATGGAAAACATCTTGCCCCTCAGAGTCCTGGATGGATCCACCCACCCATACGGAGCGACCCTCAGTCAATGGTTCGGCCCAAACCATCCCATCACCCACCAGACTCTCTTCACCGCCAAGGAGGAGTACTCTGTCGGCCAGTATGGACACGCTGCTGCCAGGATTGGTGCTTTCAATGATACCGCTCAAGTGAGTGAAGGTGGATCCCTCTTCGAGCAATACCACCTCGATGACTCCGGATTCACTGTGGATGGTGTTCCCTCGAGTATCCTCTTGCGTGTTGAGCGAATCTGTCTCCTCAAGCCGCATCACGCCACTACCGAGATTCACCAAGCTGATAAAATCCAAATCCGTGCTAAGCGGATCACTCAAGCTGCTGGCAATCACCGTCAGGTGACTTCCTGGATTGATTCTATCGACAAAAGTAAAGTCTATTGAGACGGTCCCGTCGAAGTGAAGGGTGAGTTCGTCATAATCAAGTTCGTAAGTGTCCCCTGCATGACTCAGCACTTCAACCGTGGCGTAGGTATCATGGAGAAGCAGGGATTCGACCCCATAGGTCTCAACAGAGACATCCGTTCCTGCAAACCCATTCTGTAGCAGCAGCAACTGCCCACCTGAGGCAAAGGACAATTCGGCCGCATCGTAACCCGCTCCAGCGTCCACATAATTGATACCGACAAGATCCTGGCCATGAATCTCATCATCCCCTTCGAGCGTAACAATCTGGTTAGATCCCCCACCCACGTAAACGATGTCATTGAGCGTAGACCCTCGGAACACATTGTCACCGGTGCCA
The DNA here is from genome assembly GCA_023257935.1 of Verrucomicrobiota bacterium. Classification (GTDB taxonomy): domain Bacteria; phylum Verrucomicrobiota; class Verrucomicrobiia; order Limisphaerales; family AAA164-E04; genus UBA7971. Next base: position 929 of record JALRAZ010000465.1, on the reverse strand, counting down.
AGGTCATAGGTCGCCGTGCCAAAAATATTCTCCAACCCGTTTTCCTGACGCTGCTGATCCGACGCACTGGTTGTGAGGTAGTCATCACCAGCCCCCATGGCAACAATCGTACCGCTTTCCAGATTGTAGAGATAAGCCTGATCATCGCCCTCACCCATGTCAATTTCGAGCACTGGGCGCAAACTGCCACCAACCATGAGGAAGTCATCACCTTCCCCAAAATCACCCACGATGCGATTAACGCCAGTGAATGTTTCGGTCTGCCCCATGGCGTGGACGGTAATGACTTCTTCCTCCTCGAAGCCCCATAAGGTGGGGACAAGGACCGTCTCAGAGGTGATGGTGTATTCCTCGTCGTCCATGTCTTCCTGGCCCAGGTGCACGCCATACGCACCCTCTTCGATGGCGATGCGCCAATGGTCGTTGATGAAAAGCAGGCTGCTTGTGCCTTTGACAGCTTGGACCGCTGCGCGTACTTCGCGGCGCACGGCGTCCTGGTCGGTTGACTTGAAGCGCAGCTGAACGGTGGGTACGCTTGCTTTCGCCATACGAGCGACCCATGCCGCATCGGGCAACACTGCGTACAGGCCAAGGTGTTGCGGGCAGGTTGCAAAGGCATCGTTGCGCGGCCAGGGGGCAAGGCCGAAGTCTTGTGCGTTGTCGGGCCAATGTGTGGGGTCGAAGTGGCCCGTGCGTTGGTTTTGGCGCTGCCAAGCTTGATCCAGCAAGAGTGCGTCTTCTTCGACAAAGCCCAGCATGCGACAGGCCTGGCGCACAGCGGCTTGTTCGTCGGGCAGGGAGAGCTCATCGGCGCGCAGTGCTTGCTCGTAGTTGCAGGCGTGCTCGGTCTGCATGGCCGCATGCTGGGCCACCAGCGCTTGCGTCAGGGCCTCTCGAGCGCTCATACGTTTTTGTCCTGGTGCCAGAAC
>JALRAZ010000450.1 GCA_023257935.1 Verrucomicrobiota bacterium | reverse complement strand
AGGCTCGGTGGTGGTCAAACGATCTTCCAGTGCTGCGGGCACACCTCCCAGGCCATCGCGTGCATGGCAGGCCAGGCATTGAAACCGGGTCAGGTCGGCGTGAATCGCCACTGAAAGGGCGTTCGGGTCGGGCGCGGTTTTGCCCGCTTGAATCGAAGCCTTCAGCGCGATGCGCTGATCGGCGCTGAGGGTGTAGCGCGGCCCTCTGTGAGGGTCATCGCCCAGACAACCCTGGCTTGGGTTGAGTGCATGAAAGGGCGCCCCCCGGGTGGGAGAAGCCATGCCATCTAATTTGTGGCAGGCCTGGCAGTTCATGGTGGCAAAGGCGGTGCGGCCACGGGCCATAAGTGTCGGGTTTGTTTCGAGATTCGATGCCGTCTGGTGGGTGTCCGGAGCAACAGGCTCACCTTCCAGCAGCCATGCTGCGATAGCGTCGGCCTCCTCTCGCGTCAAGTGGAGATCGGGCATGCGCCCTCCCGGTCGACTGCTGAGCGGGTCTCGGATGAAAGCGCTCAAGGAACGATGGTCGTATTTCGATGGCACATGGCGAAGATCATGGTGCTGGGAAGGCTGGTGACTCGCTTCCATCGGGTGGGTTCCGTGGCACGCGACGCATCCCAGGTGCTGGTAGGCCTCCTTGCCTTTGAGGACGAGGCTTGATGGATTTTTGACCGCCGATTCGCCATCGACTGAAACCTCGGAAGAAGCCAGGTCGATGAGAAAGTGAGCAAGCGCCTCGGCGGTGGCCTTTCGTGTGGTTGGGTCCAGCCCGGTCAGCATGGCTGGCATGCGACTTTGAGCCTGAGTGGCGTGAGGCGCCAACAGGAAGCGTTTCAGGTAGTCAGGCTGAATGCGGTGGCCTGACTGGCGCAGATCAGGGGCAGGGCGAGCCTGAAAGCGGGAGCTATCCTCGATGGCGTGGCACTGGATGCAGCCCAGCTCTCCCGCCAATACATCGCCCTGTTGTCTGAGGGAAAGTTTGGGGTGATCGAGTAGACCGGGGAACACCGGTTGGGCCTGCAGGGACAGCGAAGAGAAAACGATCCACGCAGACAGCAGCCAAAGCCCCTTCCAGGTGGAGGAGGCTTCAACGCTTCCAGTCAGCAGGGGCGTGGCATGCATGGAGCGGGATGTTTTCATGGTCGAAGAACTATTTGGGTTAGGGTCTGGATGCCATCCAAGGCTACTCGCTCACATTGATCGGGCCTGAATCAAACGGCCCTGCTTCTCGGGCTCGAGTTTACAGCAAGGGCTCGAGGAACTCCCACATGGCTTGCGTGGCCGGATCATCGGGTAGCCCCAGATCATTGTTCAATTGCCGATGGTTGGTTTCACGCTTGCCAAAGGCGCGCGCCTGAACACCCGCCTGATGGAGGACTTTTTCCAGCCGGTGGGCCTGGGCACCGGTATCAGGGTTTTCCGTGAAGTAGAGCAGAAGGAAGGGGGGGATCCCTTTGCCGGCACTTACGTGGGTGACCGCTGAGAAATCCACATGTTTTTCCGGATCGTTCCCAAACTTCTGTCGATGACCGAAGGTGAACATCTTGCCTCCATAGAGCATCTGACGGTGTTCGGCGGTCGCGATAATCTTGGGGATGTCGTAGGTGTCTCCATCTACCGGGATGCATCCCTTGAGGATGTTGAAAGGCACCCCCTGGCGTTCCAGCCAGCGGTGATCGGTGCACAGCAAGGCAGCCAGTTGAGCGCCGGCCGAATGCCCTCCCACGATGATGTGTTTGGGGTTACCACCGTGCTCCGCGATATGGCGGTGCACCCAGGCCAGGGAACGCGCAATGTCTTCCATCAGGGTTTCCATGCTCACCGTGGGCAAAAGCCGATATTGGGTAGAGACCAAGACACAGCCCTTTTCGGTCAGCACCCGGGGCTTGTGGCCCACATTGCTCTTGTCACCCATCACCCAACCACCGCCATGGATCCAGAAAAACACCGGTCGTCCGGTGTCGGTTTTGCCCTCGGGCGTGTAGATGTCGAGCACATGTCGCTCTTCCCCGCTGTCGGTGTAGGGGATGTTGGCATGAAGGGTTTGAGCTTGCGCGCTCGTGCTCAAGGTGACCACAGCGATCGCCCCCATGAGAAGCAAGGATGATTTCATGACAAAAGAATGGATTGATGGCGACCATAGCTCAACCTGCCTATTGGCTGCCATGTTAAAAACTGTCGCCTGCGGCCTCACTTTTTGAGCGACCCTGACAAGTTGGGGTGCTAGAAAGGAGTTATGACCTCCCGAAGCCACGCTTTCACCTTGATTGAACTGCTGGTGGTGATTGCCATCATTGCCATCCTGGCCGGGATGTTGTTGCCCGCCCTTTCCAAGGCCAAGAACAAGGCTCAGGAAACGATTGATTTCAACAACACGCGCCAGACCATGCTGGCGACCCATCTCTATGCGGGAGATGATGAAGACTACCTGCCGCATCCCACCTGGGGCAGCAATGGTTCGGGCCCTGATGGCTGGGCTTATGGCACCGAAGCCATGTCACGGGTGACAGGACCGGTTTCGGCAGCGCGCCTAATGATACAGGAATCGAATCAAGTGGAGGCCTTCAAGACCGGCCAGCTGGCTTCCTACCTCGGGTTTGCGCACAAGGCGCTGATGTGCCCCACTGATGCTGCGGAGTCGAGGGGATCTAAGCGCGATCTCTACCTCCAGCGCCCGATCAAGATCATCAGCTATGACTGGAACGGTCAGGTCGGGGGATACATCGCGGGCATGACCGGACGCAAGACACCCTTGCCCTCTGGCAAGACCTTCAAGATTGCCGCCCTGCGACCGACCGGCATCCTGCAGTGGGAAAAGGATGAACTCATCCCTTTTTATTTTAATGATGCCGGCAATCATCCAGGGGAGGGCATTTCCCAGCGTCATGGAGGGGGCCGGGCCAGCAAGGCCCAGGTGGATGTGAAGGGTGGAGCCTCGGTGGGGCTGCTGGATGGTTCGGCCAGCCGCATCACCTACCAGGCCTATTACCAGATGTCAGGGCCGCCTGCAGGGGGGCTCCCACCGGGGAGCACCATCCAGCGATCGGTGCCGGCTCCCAATGACCTTTACTACGATCCTCGCGACCTTTGGGGAGGGGCCATTCATCAGCCCGCAGTGGATGGACGGTGAGCTCTGGAAACCGCGGTGCTTTTCTTCAATAAAATCTATTTTCCCGGCATCGCCGACGCCCACAGGCCCACACCCACCAGTGCCAGTGTCCAGAACAAGGCCCAGAGGGCGGCGCGACGACCGAGGTCCCGACGGATGGCCAATCCGTAGATCAGAGGGCAGATGGGGTAGAAACAGAGGTTGAGGAAACCCCACAGCGGCCCGCCGCGGAACCCGGCCACCATCCCCCAGATCCATCCTGCAAAATGCATCAGGATGACGATCCCACCGGTGATGAACAGGGCGATCCATGCCTTGAAATCCAGATTCGCCCCTTCCAGGTCGGCTCCCTCTGCCATCCCACTCAATTGGTCGCTGACCGAGGCGTGTCGCTCGCTGACAAAATACTTCAGGGGATGTTTTTCCCACCACACGGGTTCGTCCGCCAGGATGGCATCAAAGCGCTCGGTTGCCTTGGGCCCATTGATGGCTACCAGGGGTCGCACCGTTTCGGCCGCGGCATCGATTTGGCGGTGGAGTTTTTCGACCTCAAAGAGGGAGCCCAGATATTCCTTGAGGATGGCGTGGTAGTGTTCCTTGTGTTCAGGGATGGCCAGAACGCGTTCGATGAGTTTGTGGTCCCTCCCCCCGGGGTGATCAATGTTCAGCGCGCGTCTTGATTCAGGGCTTCCTTTGAGCGGAAAAGAGCCAAAGGAATGATCCATGTCCCAGGGCAGGAATTGAAAGCGGTTGCTCTTGGGCTCCAGGTAGACGTAGTGATTCTGGGTGTTTCCGAGAAAGCTGTCCAGATTGCACAAGAGGGTGTTCACGGCCAGAAAGCGGAGAAACTGATCGACATCCAGGTAGTTTTCCAGCTCCGCTGCAAAGTCTTCCTCGGCGGCCTTGCTCACCAGACGAGCCAAAGCGATCACCCGTTCTTTCTGAGCCTCCGTCGGGCTGGTCTTGGGCACGAAACCAATCTCGTAAGGTTCCCATGACTCTCCTAGGTAGCGGAACGAACCAAAAGTGCTGGGCTTAAGCAAGAGCCCCTCGGCCGATCCATAGCGGTCCTTCAGAAAGCGTTTGTCTACTTGTTCGACCACACTGTAAAGCCCATGAGGTTGACGATCGACCAAACCGGGGATGCTCAAGTTCACTCGCGCAAAGCTCACCCGCGAGCAGGGGATACCCGCTTCCCTGAACAGCTCATAGGAGAGGGCCTCACGCAAATAGGACGGATCGGTGATGTTGTTGTTGAGATTGAGTTTTCCCAAGCCTCGAAAAGAAAGGTCTTCCTGAAATTCATTGAAGTCGACCTTGAAAGAGAGGCGTTGCTCGATCCTGCCTTCCTTGTATTCTAGGAAAGTACCGTTGCCTTTGTAGCGCAGCCCGACTGGTGAAATTTTTTCGCCCTCTATTTCAATGCTGGCCTCCCCGTATTGGTGATTGATCCCCAGATAACCTGCCAGTCCGGGCCGAGTCGCTCCCTCAGCTCGCATGTGTCCCCCTTTCATGGCATCGCCGATCAGCTCTCCAAAGGCCTCTCCGACATCCATGCTGAGCCCTTCCGGGGGTTGCAGTTTGGCCCATTCTTCGGGTTCGATGGTCAGGGTCACCTCCAATACCCGGTCGAGCCCGAACAGGGAAGCAGCATCCTGACCTTTAGCCATAAATTTGATGTCGCACTGCAGTGCGAGGATCATAACCCATGCAAAAATTTTGATTCCTTGGTATAATCTCATTTGAAAAATGCCCAACTACCATAGATTCTATCCGGGTCACCCTGACATGGTCTAAGCCGTTTTCAACTTTTGAAGGTGTGCGGCGGGGCAAACACAGAGTCTGGCTTAGCGGTTGCGCCATCGCCAACCTGTCCCTCTTTGTTGCGGGGTTAGAAGATAAAAAGTGGTGGAGGCGGCGGGAGTTGAACCCGCGTCCTAAGCAGACCTGCCGTGAAGCTTCTACATGCTTGTCCGAGCTTAAGATTGTCGACAGAGAGGATAACGGCTCGGCACGAGTCCCTCTGCCTAGTCCGCATGAAAGAGTTTCGGCTCGTCACGCGCGGTCTCCGCTTAAAGCCTAGCCAGCTGTCGTCGCCTCATTCACCTAGCCGGCGTCAATGATGAGACGTCGCGGACCTTAGGCCGCGAGAGCTAATTCTTCGTTAGCAGTTATTTTTTGGTCCGATGATTAACGAGGCCAACGTACCATCCTCGGCATGCTACCCCAGACGTATCCACCCAGTCGAAACCAGTACGCCCCCATGGATTGATTCAATCCGAAGCCATACTCTGCCCTGGGGTGAGGCTTGTCAAGCTAGCTTGGAGATAGCGTGTCTTAAGTAGGAGTAGCTCACGCCTCGATGTGACGAGTGAGGATCTCCATGCTTTCAGGTGGCAGGGAAGAGAGTTTGATGCCCGCATTGGTTTCCTCGAAGTAGCTTGCTGCCCAATCTGAATCAAACAGGGCGACAACGTGCTCATGCCGATCATAAGCCACCTTGGTGCCGGTTGGGAGGGATAGGGCATCAAGCTGTGCTTCGGTGATGTCGGTGGGTAACCATCGGATGACCGACCAGGGAGCTGACTCCAAGCGTGATTCGGCATTGTATTCGGTCTCCAAGCGATATTGCACGACTTCAAACTGGAGTTGACCGACCGCTGCCAGCAGAGGCACTCGTGTGAGTGAACCGCGAACCTCCAGCACCTGGATGACACCTTCCTGCAGCAACTGATCGAGCCCCTGGCGGAATTGCTTGAACTTTGAGGTGTTGGGATTGTGCAGGTAAGCGAAGCACTCAGGGGTGAAAATCGGGATTTCTCGATATTGAATACTAGGATCGGTGGTCAGGGTGTCACCGATGCCATAATCATTGAGCCCGACCAGGCCAACAATGTCTCCCGGGAAAGCATCATTGACCGTTTCGCGCTCATTGCCGAAGAGCTTGTGAGAGCTTGCCAGCCGGACCTTTTTGCCAGAGCGGGGGTGGATGACATTCATGTCTCGCTTGAATTGGCCCGAACAAATGCGCGCAAAGGCAATACGATCACGGTGCTTGGGGTCCATATTGGCCTGGATCTTAAAGATAAAAGCAGAGAAGGCCTCATGGTCTGTGGGGATGGTTTGGCCATCACAATCCCTCGGAGCAGGCGGGGGGGAGTGGCTCAGAAAACCCTTGAGTAATAACTCAACCCCAAAGTTGTTCATGGCACTGCCAAAGAATACCGGGGTCATCTGTCCCGAATAGACCGAAGAGATATCAAAATCTTCCCCAGCCATGTTCAGCATCTCGATTTCTTCAGTCAGCTTCGCGTGCATCTCGGGACTGAGTTGTTCGCGAATGATGGCAGCCTCGACATCACCAACCGATTCGGGGGCGCGATAGAGGCCTCCTGCGGTGCGTTCGAAGAGATGGACCTCTTTGTGGAGGCGATCGAACACCCCTTTGAAATCCACGCCGGTCCCGATAGGCCAATTGACGGGGAAGGATCCGATACCCAATACCCTTTCAAGCTCGTCCAGGAGTTCAATAGGATCCTTGGTAGGGCGATCACACTTGTTGATGAAAGTGAAAATGGGGATGCCTCGCCTGCGGCATATTTCAAAAAGTTTCTGAGTTTGAGACTCAATCCCCTTGGCCGCATCGATGACCATCACCACACCGTCCACAGCCGTCAGAACACGGTAGGTATCTTCGGAGAAGTCCTTGTGACCGGGGGTGTCGAGAAGGTTGATCGCAAAGCCTTCATACTCAAATTGCAGGACTGTGGAGCTGATGGAAATGCCGCGCTTGCGCTCCAATTCCATCCAGTCAGAGGTAGAAGCGCGCTGATGCTTGCGTGCGGTCACTGACCCAGCAAGATGAACAGCCCCTCCATAAAGCAGCAGCTTTTCGGTGAGCGTGGTCTTCCCTGCATCAGGATGGGAAATGATGGCAAAGGTGCGGCGACGTTCGATCTCTTTTTGCAAACTCACAAGGTGGCGAAGGGTAGCAGGAATCGGACAGTGAACAAGTGGGAATGCTCGATCCGAGGATCAGCTTGAAGGAAAATCATGGATGACTTGGCTTGGAAGCCTGCAAGCGGCGCCAAACTCGCAATGCCTCGGAAATGCTCCAGGCTTGGGCATCGCAACCACGCTGGGTGTGCGGGGCGTCGCCATCAAGGATTTCAGGGAGTTGCCCCGAGCAGCCTTCCTTCCAGTGGGCCTGCATGGAGCTCAGGTAGTCCAGCGCGGCCAGGTGGGCCTTCTTTTCTCCTGGCCACGCCATGGCCAGGGCCTCGCAAAAAGAGGGAAAAGTCCAAAGCCAGGCAGTGCCATTGTGGTAGGCGGGTTTGCGGCGCTCATCCTCGTCTCCTTCATAACGTCCCCAGTAGGGATGAACAGGATCATTGAGCAACCCACCATGATTGCCGTGTATGGGCAGGGGAGGCATGGTCGGCAACGGGGCCAGGGAGCGCAGAGCACCTGGAACGATTAGGTGGCGCTGTGCGGCAAGCACGGTGGCCTGGGCTCTTCTACCTTTGAGGCAGCCCAGTGTGACCGCCCATAAGGCATTGCTACGCAAAGCCTGATCTCGCAAGGCCTCGCCGGCAGGGGTTCCGGATGAGGCGATGAGTAAATCCGCAGGCCATTGTTTTTCTTCTATCCAGAAGAGCTTTTCAAAATGCTTGCGTGCCGTTTGAGCCCACTCCCCCCAACTCCCGATGGGGCATTGGGTGTGGATGTGGTTTGCTTGAGATGTTTTGAGTCGACGGGTGAGCTGATCAAGTTGCTCAAGCAGACGTATCCACAGGGCCTGAATTTCGACGGGATAACCCTCCCTTGGTGTCCCTGCTGGATAGTTGGTGTCCATCCAGGTGAAATGGCTAGGGCTCCACACCAGCCCTGATTCTCGATCCATCCTGATCCCATTGGGGGTCCCTTGCATGATCCCCCGAGCCATGCGGAATATCACCTCACCCAGAACGGGCCCTGAGGTGCTGACAGGTTCGTGGTAGAGACTTTCGCCTGCCATGGAGGCGGCTTCTTCCAGCAGGATCCCATACCAGAGCGGTGCATCGGAGGTATCCCGATTGGAGGCATCATCTCCGTGGATGGTGTTGGGTAGGGTGCCATCGGATTCAAAGCGACCAAAGACTTTGAGTAGTGCTACCACGCTATCCTGCATGCCGGCATGGAGCATGCCTCGAGCCACGATGATGGAATCGCGACCCCAGTCCAGAAACCAGGGATAACCCGCAATGATTGTCTTACCATCATCTCTTCGAACCACATAGGCACCTAGCGCTTGAGTGAGCTCATGGCCCCATGGATCGCATTGACTCTGGTATAAGGAAGGTTCGGTTTCCGAAGTAACTGACTCTGCTTGCCTCAGGGCAGTAACGATTTGTGCTTTGCTTGGGACTTCGGTTTCGCAGGTGGCTGTCAGATGAACGGCTTGATCGCCGGTCAGGGGTAGGGCAAACCATCCCGGGCTCCAGGCATCGCCTGAGCCCTCCTGACCGCGGGTTTGCTCTATAGGGTGAGCTATGCCCTGCGACCACTCAGGCTCGGGATGAAAGTGGCCTGAATCAACCCGGACGTGCAGGCTTCGGTCCTT
>JALRAZ010000425.1 GCA_023257935.1 Verrucomicrobiota bacterium | reverse complement strand
GAGCTCATGGTTTGCAGCCGATGCGTCCATCTCATAACCTCCCTCATGCACCGAGCTCGGTGCATGGAGTGCTGGGTCCTGATGGCAGCGTGTTTGTCCATGCCCTGGTTTCATGTTTTGGGAACAGGCGAGCGCTCGGACAATCCACTTCGTCCCAATGTGGTTCTCCTCATGGCTGATGACCTTGGTTGGGCAGATGTTGGTTTCAATGGTAATCAGGTTGTCCAAACTCCAGAGCTGGACGCTATGGCAAGTGAGGCATTGGTTTTTGATCGTTTTTACGCCGCTGCCCCAGTCTGTAGCCCAACTCGTGGCTCTTGTCTGACTGGGCGCCATCCCTATCGCTATGGAATCACCCATGCCAATGTGGGCCACCTGCCTGAGAGTGAGCTCACGTTAGCTGAATATCTCAAGCCATTCGGTTATTCCTCTGGCCACTTTGGTAAGTGGCATTTGGGGACATTGTCTCTGGAGGAGCGGGATTCAAATCGGGGAGGGGATCGTCACCACGAACACTATTCCCCTCCCTCCAGACACGGGTTTGATACCTATTTCAGCACCGAGGCCAAGGTCCCGACCTGGGATCCCATGTGGAGACCCTCTGGAGCGACTCAAATTTGGTGGGACCCGGTTGAGGCGACAAAGCGCAAACCTTATGGCACTGCCTACTGGAACTCAAAGGGTCGCATTGAACAAGGCATGGATGGCGATGATTCAGCTTTGATCATGAGTCAAGCGCTGGCATTCATGGAGACTGCCCAGATAGAGGATAAACCGTTCCTGGCAGTGATTTGGTTTCATGCGCCTCACTTGCCAGTGGTAGCTGGCAAGCAGTGGAGCGAACCTTATGCATCTTTGGGTGCTTACCACCGCCACTATTACGGTTGCATTACCGCCATGGACGCTCAAATAGGTCGTCTAAGATCTTTTTTGCAGCAAAAAGGTCTCTCCGATCACACCATGTTATGGTTTTGTTCAGACAATGGCCCTGAGGGTAAGTCGTACGCGGCTCCTGGTTCAGCTATGCCTTTCCAGGGTAGAAAACGAAGCTTGCTAGAAGGGGGAATCAGGGTGCCTGCCATGTTGGAGTGGCCTTCCATGATTACTGAAGCAAGGCGGACAAATCTTCCAGCCGTAACCTCGGATTATCTACCAACTGTTGCCGATTTTCTCGGGGAACCCTTGCCTGATCGTCCTTACGATGGACTCAGCCTGCGTCCAGTGATTGAAAATGCCGACTCAGTGGCTCACACGTCTCTTGCCTCGCGCAGTATCGGATTTCAGTCTGGTAATCAGGGGGCTTGGATGCGTGGCACCATGAAATATTATGCTGCTGAAAATGGGACGCAGGAGTGGCTCTTTGACCTGAGCCATGACGCACGGGAGGCAAGGAATCTTGCGTCGACTTCACCCACAGTCCTTAAGAGTTTGCGCTCAGCTTTCCTCGATTGGCAGGCATCTTGTCTGGATAGCCTTCAATCTCAGGATCGGTAAATCTTCCTTATAATCACATATGACTCAGGTTTCTTCATCCTCGTTGACTCCTTGGTGGCAACAGCCACTGTGGATTCGTGTGCTGCCTTTTGTGGGGTTTCTCATGTTAACGTCCCTGCAGGGATCCTTTGGAGAGTCCTCGATCTACTGGGTCTACGTCCTCAAGACTGTGGTGGGGTGTTTTCTCTTGGCATTCATGTGGCCCAAAGTGGCTGAGATGCGCTGGAGTTGCAGCCCGGAGGCCATTGCTGTGGGCTTCCTCTGCTTCATTGTTTGGGTTGGTCTGGACGGGTTTTACCCCAGGCTTGACGAAGTGTTTGATTCAAATCGGGCCAGTGAGCCCGATGGGTATTGGAACCCGCTGGCTTTTTTTGAGGCTTCGCCCTCGATTGCCTGGCTGGTGATTGGCGTAAGGATCTTGGGGTCTGCCTTGATTGTCCCACCTCTTGAAGAGGTTTTCTATCGTTCAACCGTCTATCGCTATATCATTGATCCCAAGATAGAGTCTGTTGGCCTGGGGCAATTTCACGGCAAGGCTTTTCTAGGGACATGCTTGCTCTTTGGTCTGGTCCATCAGGAATGGCTAGCCGGCGTTATTTGCGGGATCGCATTCCAGTGGTTGGTGCTGCGTAAGCAGCGGCTGGGAGATGCCATCAGTGCCCATGCTATCACCAATTTGCTTCTCGGACTTTATGTGGTGGGAACCAAATCCTGGCGGTTTTGGTGAAGCGTCCGATACCCGGCTTTCCAACTCGATCATTGACAGTGCTGGGGCTTCTGATATTTTCCCCGCTCGTTTTGGGCAATGCCAATGCCTGCTCAAGCGATTTGACTTCGGCAATCTCTCTATAGATTCACCGCTTACACAAAATTATGGCTAAAAAAGCAACAGGAACCAAAAAGGTAAAATACGTTTATCACTTCGGTAATAAGACCGACGGTCATGGAAAAATGAAGGAACTGCTTGGTGGCAAAGGAGCTAACCTGGCAGAAATGACCCGCATCGGACTTCCAGTGCCTCCAGGGTTTACCATTTCAACCGAGGTCTGCACCTACTACTACGATCACAAGCGTACTTACCCCAAGGTTTTGCAGGCACAAATGGAGGAAGGGGTCAAGCTGATGGAAAAGCAGCTTGGGAAAAAATTTGGTGACAAGAACAATCCATTGTTGCTCTCAGTTCGCTCCGGTGCTCGTGAATCCATGCCTGGCATGATGGACACCATCCTAAATTTGGGTCTTAACGATGAGACCGTTGAGGCCCTAGCTGTTTCAAGCGGCAACGAACGTTTCGCCTGGGATAGCTACCGCCGCTTCATACAAATGTATGGAGATGTCGTCATGGGGGTTCAGAAATTGCCATCCGAAGACGAAGAACCCTTTGAATTGGTTATCGAAAAGGTCAAAAAAGATCGGCTCAAAAACGCTCACGCTGAGGATACCGCTCTTTCTGCAGAGGATCTCAAGGTTCTGGTCGAAGCGTTCAAGAAACTGGTCAAGCAGCGCACGGGTAAGGCTTTTCCTAATAACCCTTGGGATCAGCTTCGAGGTGCCGTGGGGGCTGTGTTCAGCAGCTGGATGAATGACCGGGCCATTGTTTACCGCCGCAAATACAACATCCCCGCCGAATGGGGGACTGCCGTCAACGTGCAGTCCATGGTGTTCGGTAACACAGGTGAGAATTCAGGTTCCGGCGTAGCCTTTACCCGCGATCCTGCCACAGGTGAAAACGTTTTCTGGGGCGAATTCATGATGAATGCCCAGGGTGAGGATGTGGTTGCTGGCGTGCGCACTCCCAACCCTGTTGCCGACCTTGTTAAGGTCATGCCCAAGGCGCATAAAGAGTTGTTGAGAATATGCAAGGTGCTTGAGACCCATTTCCGGGACGTGCAGGACTTTGAATTCACCATCGAAGAGGAGAAGGTCTTCATGCTGCAGACTCGCAACGGTAAGCGCACAGGCCTAGCAGCCGTTCGCATTGCCTGCGAAATGGTCGCCGAGAAATTAATTAGCTGGAAGGATGCCATCAAGCGTATCCCGGCTGATGACCTCGATCAACTTCTGGCTCCAGTCTTTGACCAGGCTGCCGTCAAAAAGGTTAAGACGATTGCAAAGGGTCTTCCTGCTGGACCTGGTGCGGCCACTGGCAAGGTCTATTTCAATGCCGACCGGGCTGAGGCTGCCAAGGCAAAGGGTGAGGAAGTATTGCTGGTTCGTTTGGAAACATCGCCTGAAGATCTTCGAGGCATGATTGCTGCCAATGGTATCCTCACGGCTCGGGGTGGGGTGAGTTCTCATGCCGCACTGGTTGCCAGGCAGATGGGCAAAATTTGCGTTTGTGGGGCGTCTGAGGTTCAGATCAATTACGCCAAACGGACGATGAAAATCGGCAAGCTGAACTTCAAAGAAGGGGATTATCTCTCCATTGATGGGACTTCCGGTGAGATTTTTGCTGGTGAGGTCAAGACAGCACCTTCAGAAGTGATTCAGGGATTGCTTGAAAACAAAGCAGCTGCCAAGAAGAGCCGGACTTATAAGAACTTCAAGCAAATCATGGACTGGTCTGCGCAGGCGACTCGGATGCAGGTGCGTACCAATGCTGATACACCAGGTCAGGTAAAAAATGCAGTGGCCTTTGGTGCCTCAGGTATCGGTCTTTGCCGCACTGAGCATATGTTCTTCGAGGGCAATCGAATCGATGCGGTCAGGGAGATGATCCTAGCAGAGAATGAAGCCGACCGTCGCAAGGCACTGAAAAAGCTGTTACCCTACCAGCGTAGGGACTTCGAAGGCATCTTCAAAGCTTTGGATGGTCTACCTGCCACCATTCGTCTGCTTGATCCTCCTCTGCATGAGTTTTTGCCGCATGACACTAAGCAGATGGCTGATTTGGCCAAGAAGCTTAAGGTTAAGCCAGCTGAAATCCAAAAGCGTGTCAATGAACTGCATGAGTTCAACCCCATGCTCGGGCATCGCGGCTGCCGACTAGCCATCTCTTACCCTGAAATAGCTGAAATGCAGGCGCGCGCCATATTTGAGGCGGCTGCCAACATGCTTCTCAAGAAGGTGAAAGTTCAGCCAGAGATCATGGTTCCCCTTGTTGGCTTCAGCAAGGAACTCGAACTCCAGGCAGAGATCATTCACCGGGTGGCTAAAGAAGTTTCCAAGGAAAAGGGCGTCAAGCTTAGCTATTTGGTTGGAACCATGATCGAGGTGCCACGTGGTGCTGTAACAGCCGATCAAATTGCTGAAACCGCCCAGTTCTTTAGCTTTGGTACGAATGATCTGACTCAGACCACACTGGGTATGAGTCGAGACGATTCTGGATCCTTCTTGCCCCATTACCAGGAGCAGGAGATTATGACCAACAACCCATTTGCTGTTGTCGATCAAACAGGCGTTGGACAGCTTATGGAAATCGCGGTTCAGAAAGGGCGAAGCACCCGCAAGAATATCAAGCTCGGTATCTGTGGTGAACATGGTGGTGAACCAAGTAGCGTCAAATTCTGTCATCGACTGGGCCTGAATTATGTGAGCTGCTCCCCTTATCGCGTGCCTGTCGCTCGGCTTGCAGCTGCCCAAGCGGCACTTTCCTAGTCAACGCATCTTGAGTTCAATGACTTCAAGCGCTCGACCCAGCGGTCGGGCGTTTTTTTTTGTCCGATTGGGACCCAGCTTATCATGTCAGGAGGCAAGGGCTTGATGGGGTGACGGCTGGTTGCTTAATGCCTAGGGCAACATACGACTTGAGATAGCCGGTTGTGTTGTGACTCTGTCAGTTGGCTGTATTTGAGATTTCATGACATCAGTGAGTCGAATGTATTTGTCGTTGGGCACGGATTTTAGTGTTGGGAATACCTAGGTGTCTTGTCTGTCTGCGCGCGGATCGCGGGGAGAAGTCCACTTTATCACCAAGCGCAAGCATTGGGTCAAGGATCCTGAGGCGTCATTTGTTTGAGGCCTATCCTTGCCCTAATGAAAACCAGCAGAGGTCTAATAGCCTTTAGGAATTGTCTGCGTGAGGGCTATAAAAAACCCGCCCGGAAAATTTCCGGGCGGGTTACCTTCAACTTACTTTTACAGGGAAGGGTGGATCAATAATCCACCGCTGGCTGGAAGTTGGGATAACTGGCTACGCCATGTTCGCCCACATCAAGCCCTTGTTCCTCCTCCTGCTCACTCACTCGCAACCCAACAGTGGCCTTGATCAGGCCAAACACAATCAGCGAGAAGATGAAGGCAAAAGCCGAGATAGAAAGTGTCCCGATGAGCTGGGTTGTGAAGCTGAAATCGCTGCCACCGAAGATTCCGACAGCGAGGGTTCCCCAGATACCACAGGTTCCATGGACCGAGATAGCACCCACAGGGTCATCGATTTTGATTTTGTCAAGGATGACCACCGAGGCCACTACCAGAACCCCTGCGATAGCCCCAACCAATACCGAGGCAAAGGGAGAAATCACATCAGCGCCTGCTGTGATCCCAACCAATCCAGCAAGGAGACCGTTCAAAGCCATCGATAAATCGGGTTTTTTCAACCAGATCCATGAGAAAAACATTGCAGCAAGCCCTCCGGCGCATCCAGCCATGGCTGTGGTCACAAACACCAAGGAGACCAATGCTGGGTCAGCACTCAATACTGAGCCGCCGTTGAATCCAAACCAGCCTAGGAATAGAAGGAGAGCTCCGATGGTAGCCAGTGGCATGCTGTGTCCGAGAACGGGCTTGATCTGTCCGTTGACATATTTCCCGCGTCGTGCTCCCAAAAGCAACACCGCAGCCAGTGCTGCAAATCCCCCAAATGCGTGGACAAGGGTAGAGCCAGCGAAATCATAGAAGCCCATGGAGTCCAACCATCCGGCACCCCACTTCCAGGAACCAGTGATCGGATAGGCAACCGAAACAAGAATGGTAGCTCCGATCATGAATGATCCAAGCTTGATTCGTTCTGCCACCGCACCGGAGACAATGGTAGCAGCGGTTGCCGCAAACATAGCTTGAAAGATGAAGTCCGACCAGTAGGTGTAATCGGCGTAGTTTGAGGTCAGACTATCAAGGGCTGCTGCACCCTCAAAGCCATTTGCGATTGGGCTCCCCATAGCGAAAATGCCCGGGATAGACCATGCGTCGCCAGGATACATCGCGTTGAAGCCCCACACAGAATAGGTCAATACTCCCATTGAAATAATAAATACGTTTTTAAAGAGAATATTGACGGTGTTTTTCTGTCTCGTGAGTCCGCTCTCGATTGTAGCAAACCCTAAGTGCATTAGAAACACCAAGGCGGCTGCCATCAGTATCCATAAGTTGTCGACCATGAATTTGGGGTAAGCAAGGGGCATGGCTTGGAATTCTTCCATAGTAGTGAAGGCAGGGGCCTCGGCTTCAGCATCAGCTGTAATTTCTGCAGCCACTGCCGCTTCCTCAGCACCAAGAAGTGGCTGCATGGAGGAACCTAAAAGAGTTGATAGTAAAAGGATGTAAGTGATGATTCTTTTCATATTCATTCTGTAACTTGTTTTTCTGAAATTGACCTTTCGTGATTAGAGAGCTTCCTCGCCGTTTTCCTCAGTTCTGATTCGGACGGCCTCTTCGATAGGGTAGATGAAAACCTTTCCATCCCCGATTTTGCCTGTCTTGGCAGCTTTCACGATGGCAGCTGAAGCAGCCTTAGCTGTTTCGTCGCTGACGACGACTTGGATCAGGATTTTCGGCAGGAAATCCACCGTGTATTCACTGCCACGGTAAATTTCGGTGTGGCCTTTTTGTCGTCCAAAGCCCTTGACTTCAGACACAGTCATTCCAGCCACCCCAATCTCACTCAGGGATTCCTTTACTTCCTCCAATTTGAAGGGTTTGATAATGGCTTCAATTTTCTTCATGGTTTGTTGCTTGTCTTTGACACTAATTGTGTTCGGTTTGCCTTCAAGCAACCAGGGTGCCAATCGGTGAAAAAAATATATATAGGCTCGCAAGATGTTCATGATTAAGTGGAAAGGGATCTTAAAAAAAGTGGCATTACGATTCACTTGATTCTGATGATCAAAAACAGACAGTCCGACCTGGCTTGTTTTGGTTGATGATCATGCGAGATGTTTTTTTTTAGACACTTCCTAAACAAATCTCCGCCGCTTGGTGACTTAGGGCTATGAACTCAGGGCATGAAACCCCTTCACAAAGTTTACTTCGCAGGTTAGTCGCAAACATTCATGCCGCCGCGAGCAAGAAAGCGATTCCAAATTCTGCCCCCTTGCATTTGTCTTTGAATGAGGCATTGATTGTTTTAGGTTTATCTGCACAACTGACGCCGATTTTTGCCCAAAATAGTTGATCGAGCTCGGTTCTAAGTTCTTTTTTGCGTGTAAAGTTGAAAATATTTGACGCTGAGAGTTGTGCTTACCTAAATTCGACACGTCACAAGACCAGTAAAGTTCGAGAAATTATAGACAGGATCAAGCAACGCCATATGAGTAGTTCAGGATCGAAAGGTTTAGAGGGTATCGTCGCAGCCAAGACTTATTTAAGCGACGTCAGGGGAGATGTTGGGGTTCTCATCTACCGTGGTTATGACATTAACGAACTTGCTGGTAATGTAGGGTACGAAGAAACAGTCCACCTCCTTCATGAAGGGAGACTTCCCAACGAGCAGGAATTGGGAGCGCTCAAAGCCAAACTGGCTGGTTATCGACAACTCCCTCAAGGCGTGATCGATCTGATCACTTCTCTGCCGAAGGAAACGGTTCCCATGAATGCCCTACGTACAGGAATTTCTGCTCTGGGCTGTTTTGACGCTGATGCCGAAAACAATGATCCCCAAGCGCTTCGAGATAAGGCGCTCAAGATTATTGCTCAAATCCCTGTTGTCACTGCCTACTTCCACCTCCATCGTCAGGGCAAAGCACTGGTGGAGTCACGCAAGGACTTGTCCGAGGCTGCTAATTTTCTTTACCTCATCAATGGGGGTGTGGAGGCCGATCAGGAGAGTGTGGATACGTTGGACATGTGTTACGTGCTGCATGCTGATCATGGGATGAACGCTTCGACTTTCGCCTCTCGGGTGACCGTGGCCACTCTTTCTGATATTTATTCTGGCATCACCAGCGCGATCGGCACCTTGAAAGGCCCTCTACACGGTGGGGCCAACGAAGCGGTTATCCGAATGCTTCAGGAGATTGGTTCCTTGGAAAATGTAGATGCCTACATCGATGACTGTCTTGCCACCAAAAAGAAGATCATGGGCATTGGTCATCGTGTCTACAAAGTGTTAGATCCCCGCGCTGTCAAACTCAGGGGTATGGTGCGCAAAATGGGTGAGAAAATTGCCGAGCCAAAGTGGATTCAAATGAGCGATAAGATCGCTGGAATCATGCAGGAGAAAAAGGGTTTGCATGCTAACGTGGACTTCTACTCAGCCAGTGTCTACTACTCTCTTAACGTTCCAATAGACCTCTTTACCCCTATCTTCGCCATTGCCAGGACTTCTGGCTGGTCAGCCCATATTCTTGAGCAATTAGCGGACAACCGGCTCATCCGGCCGCAAAGTGACTACATCGGACCCGAGGGACTCAAAGCAACTCCTATTCAGGATCGCTGAATTCCCTTCACATGACATTTGCTCCATCGACACTGACTTAGCGGCCGCGCTGGCGTGCCGAACAGATTTCAATGAACATACACGAGTATCAAGCCAAGGAACTACTTGCCAAACATGGGGTTGCAGTCCCTTCAGGTAAGGCCTGCCAAACCATGGAACAGGTCACCGAAGCAGCCAAAGAGCTTTTCGACAAAGGGGAATCCCTCATTGTCATCAAATCCCAAATCCATGCAGGAGGTCGTGGCAAAGGGACCTTTCAAAGTGGTTTTCAGGGTGGTGTTCATCTCTGCCGAAGCTTGGAAGATGCCATATCCAAGGGGAGTTCCATGTTGGGCGGAACTTTGGTCACAAAGCAGACTGGGCCTGAAGGCAGGGAAGTGAAAACTTTGCTCGTTGCGAGTGCCGAAAATATTTTGAATGAGCTTTACCTCGCTGTCCTGCTTGATCGCGAAACCTCAAAGCCCCTGATCATGGCCAGCACCGAAGGGGGGATGGACATCGAAGAGGTAGCTGAAAAAACACCCGAAAAGATTATCAAACTTCAGGTTGATCCGGCGACTGGCCTGATGCCTCACCAAGCCAGACGGATCGCAGCTTCCTTGGGGTTGCCTTCTGAGCTCATAGGTCAAGCTTCCAAGTTGCTCATGGGAGTTTATCAGACATTCTGGCAGTGTGATGCTTCTCTGGTGGAGATCAACCCTCTTTGCGTGGTTGAAAAATCCGATGGTAGCCAGGCAGTGGCTGCAGTCGACGCCAAGATATCCATCGATGATAATGCTCTCTATCGGCATACTTCGATTCAATCCATGCGAGATTTGGGTGAAGAAGCTCCGCTGGAAATCGAGGCAAGTAAGCATGATCTCAATTACATCAAACTTGATGGGAACATTGCTTGTTTGGTGAATGGAGCGGGCCTAGCCATGGCGACGATGGATATCATCAAGCATTACGGAGGTTCGCCTGCAAACTTTTTGGATGTGGGGGGCGGCGCCACCACAGAACAGGTCACGGCTGCCTTTCGTATCATCCTGAGCGATCCCAACGTCAAAGGGATCTTAGTGAATATTTTTGGCGGTATCATGCAATGCGATGTCATTGCCCAAGGTGTGGTGACGGCAGCCAAGGAGACCAATCTATCCCTGCCATTGGTGGTCCGCCTTGAGGGAAACAATGTCGCCCTTGGGAAGGAGATCCTTCAAAACTCAGGGCTTGAACTGGTCAGCGGCGATTCCATGGCTGATGCTGCCCAGAAAATCGTCGCTGCTGTTGGATGATACCCTGCCATTTTGATTTTTTACCCATCACCCCCTTTTAAGAGTGGGGCGACCTAGGCCCCCTTATAAGAGTGGGGCGACCTAGGCCCCCTTGTATTATGAGGTCCGCTGAAGGCCCACTGTCTCAGGTGGCAAATTTTATATTATTTCCTGATTTCATTCCCTTCTTTTACATG
>JALRAZ010000401.1 GCA_023257935.1 Verrucomicrobiota bacterium | reverse complement strand
GAGTCAGGACCATGCTGTCTTGGGCTTAATGAGCATCCTTTCGGGACCTTGGGATTTTCAACCCCTAGGGTTGGGCGGGTGCCTGGGGGATGTTTTTATTGCTTCTGGGAGCCATCCGGCCAACCCGGCCAAGCGCAGTCTTGCCATTTTAGGTGACCCGACACTCAAAACAGCGGTGGTGGCGCCGGTGGATGATGTCAAGGTGATCTTTCGGGGCGAACAGCGAAGGCTTGAGTGGGTCGCCGAGGATATGCCTGGCAGGGAAGGCTATCATGCCTACCTTCGCTTGCCTGGCCAAGTTGACTACGATTTGTTTCAGTCTGTGGGTCCAGAGGTGGACCACATCGTGATGCCTCAGGAAATTCCCGCCAACTCCGAGTTCATGGTGCGGCAAGGCCAATGGCAGCGAACTGGCAGTGGCTCCTTTGTGAGCCTTAGTTTGGGGATGAGCGCCAGCACTCCGTGATTGGGGGGGGCACAGGGAAAACTCGTTCGAAAGCCGACCAGGGCGCGGTTGACAAAATGGGTGGTTTGGCCAATCAATGACCCGACATGAATTTGCTATTGAGGGATCTCTTGGCCTGCATCGCCCTATGCGTGCTTATTGGCTGTGCTCCGACCGAGGAGAGCCTGAAATCTCCGGCGATCAGCCAGGACACTCAACCGGCCCCAGTTGAGGAAACAACCTATCATCTGAACCACGCGCAGCCCAAGCTGCCCACCATGAGATTATTCATGCGAGATAAAACCGTGGTGGCCGAGCTCGCGCTCAGCCTCAGGGAAATTGCCACAGGCATGATGTTTCGAGAAAGCATGGGAGATGATGAAGGGATGTTGTTTGTTTTCAATAGCCCTCACCAGACGTCTTTTTACATGAAGAACACCAAAGTGCCTTTAACCGGGGCCTACGTGGGGGCTGATGGGCGCATCTTAGAATTACACGACATGCAACCTCTCAATGAAACCAGCATCCCTGCAAAGGATGCGAATGTGCAGTTTGTCTTGGAAATGCCTCAGGGGTGGTTTGCTCAGCATGGGATTGATGTCGGCACCTTGATCACCACCGAAAAAGGGCCTCTTTTGGAGACCTTTTTCGGGCGTTGAACCTTTCACAACAAGACTGCACAAATGGCTATGAAATGTCTTCTGGCTCAATTTAACCCCACTGTTGGTGACTTGGAAGGCAATGTGAGGCGTATTCAGGAATGCTACTTGGCTGGCGTCGAACTTGGCGTCGATTTGGTTATTTGTCCTGAATTGGCAGTGACTGGATATCCGCCGCGCGATCTGTTGCTAAAACCTCATTTTGTTGATCGTAATTTGGCACTTCTCGAGGATTTGGCCAAACAGACCGGTTCAGTCGGTTTGGTAATCGGTTTTGTTGCTCGCAATGTATCGGGTGTCGGGCGGCCTCTTCACAACGCC
The DNA here is from genome assembly GCA_023257935.1 of Verrucomicrobiota bacterium. Taxonomy (GTDB): domain Bacteria; phylum Verrucomicrobiota; class Verrucomicrobiia; order Limisphaerales; family AAA164-E04; genus UBA7971. The sequence continues at coordinate 18,819 of JALRAZ010000401.1, read as the reverse complement.
GTGGCACTCCTGCACGAAGGAGCGATTAAAGCGACTCGCTTCAAAACACTTCTCCCTACCTACGACGTTTTCGAGGAGGACAGGTATTTTGAACCCTCCAGTGAGAACACTCCGGTGGCTTTCAAGGGTCATAAGCTTGGTTTAACTATATGCGAAGACGCTTGGAATCATCCTCTTGCTGGACAGGACGTTCTTTATGGACGGCGCCCTCTGGAGACCCTCAAGCAACAAGGGGCCACGCACCTCATCAACATCGCTGCTTCTCCTTGGCAGCTGGGTAAGGCTCATACCAGACAGCGACTGCTCAAAGCACAGAGTGCCGAGACTGGTCTACCCTTGATTTACTGCAATATGGTGGGAGGCAATGATGAACTCCTCTTTGATGGCGGGAGCTTATGGGTTCATCCCACAGAAGGCATCATGCAGGTAGGACCTTTTTTTGAAACCGGACACCTGCTTGTCGATCTAAATGAATCCAAGCGCAAAGCTGCAATCCCGCAGATTGAGTTGGATGAAGCAGAGCAGCTCTACAAGGCCTTGAGTGTCGGGGTCCGAGATTATGTTCATAAATGTGGTTTTGACTCAGTCTTGCTCGGGCTTTCTGGAGGCATTGATTCAGCCGTCACGGCGGCCATTGCTGTTGAGGCACTGGGTTCTGACAAGGTGCGAGGAGTGGCTCTGCCCAGCGCCTATTCGTCCGAGGGAAGTGTCCTCGATGCTGCAGATCTGGCTGATAGGCTTGGAATCAAGCTAGATCGCATACCCATTGAACCCACTTTTCAATCCTTGAGCCAGCAGCTCAAACCTATTTTTGCGGGCATGGCAGAAGATGTGACCGAAGAAAACATGCAGGCCCGAATCCGTGGGGCCATGTTGATGGCCATGTCTAACAAGTTGGGAGCCTTGTTGCTGACCACAGGCAACAAGAGTGAATTGGCCGTTGGTTATTGCACACTCTATGGCGATATGTGCGGGGGATTAGCTGTCTTGAGCGATTGCCCCAAAACAATGGTCTATCGCCTGGCACGGTGGATCAATAGGCATGAAGAGGTCATTCCATGGGCAACGATTGACAAACCCCCCTCGGCAGAGTTGAGGCCCGATCAAAAGGATCAAGATAGCCTGCCCGAATACGAAGTATTGGATGCTATCCTGCAATCATACCTCGTCGAACATGCTTCCATTGAGACCCTGGTTAGTCAGGGCTATGATCGCCCACTTGTAGAACGCCTTACTCGCCTTATGGATCTCAACGAATACAAGCGAAGGCAAGCTGCTCCCGGATTGAAGGTGACATCAAGGGCTTTTGGCATGGGCAGGCGTATGCCCATAGCTCAGCGATATAGAGCCTGATGGGCTTAAGTGTTCGGGCCCGGAGCGACCTCACTCCTGGCTAGACGAGGAGGAGGCAGCTGCAAGCCTCTTTAGGTAGTCAAAGCTATAGAGCCCGGTTCGATGTCCATCACTGAAGTCAAAGCGAATGGCATAGCCGCCCACTGGTTGCCAGTGAACCACTCGGACGCCAGGGAATGAGGTTTGCTGGCTACCTCCAGTCATCCTGCCAAAAAGATCGGGTTCTCCTTGGTTTTCGGCGCTAGGCGAAGCCCGCCTGAGGGTTTCCATAGAGAAAAAATCCTCGGAACCGTCGTTCCAACGGATGGCCACCTCGTGGCCAATCAGGTCAAGTGTCTCAGGTTTCAAAGGCAGCATGAGGATAATTCTGCACGGTTCTTGGGTGGTATCAAGCCAATGCGGTAGCCTTGAGCCTCACGAGCAGGGTTGTCTCATCGGTCGAGATCGATTAAAATAACAATGTTTGTTGGACCCCAAACGATTTGATCGCCAACACCCGCATTGGAACATGACCTTGTCCCCCTCACGTCGTTTATTGTTTTCCCTGATAGCGGTAACGCTTGGACTGAGCGTGATAGAGGGTCTTCTGGCACTGATTGGTATTCGACCAGAATCCTACTTGCCAGATCCCTACGTAGGATTTGAGGGCTCTTCACCCCTTTTTGTTGAATGGTTGGACGAACAGGGGGACCCCTGGATGCGAACCGACACCGCCAAGCGCCCCTTGTTTAATGATCAAAGGTTTTTACGAAACAAACCAGAAGGCACCTTTCGTATTTTCGCACTGGGTGGATCCACAACCTACGGTCGACCTTACGGCGATTTGACTTCCTTTAGCGGGTGGATGCGTTCGATGGCCGATTTGGGGGCAAATGGCAGATCGGTGGAGATCATTAACGCGGGGGGGATCAGCTACGCGAGCTACCGTGTTGCAAGATTAATGGAAGAGCTGGTGGACTATGAACCCGATGCGTTTGTCATCTACACAGGACACAACGAGTTTCTTGAGGAGCGTATTTACAACAAGCGGCCGAAGGTGCCGGCAAGACTTGACCTGATTGCTGGATTCGCTAGGCACTTGCGGTCGGCAAGTTTAATCAAAGGCTGGCTGGAACCTTTGACTGAGACGGGTCAGGAGGAGGAGAAAGCACGAGCCCTCCTCAAGGGGGAAGTTGATGCCAAACTTGACAACACCCTCGGCCCTGAGAGCTATACCCGTGACCTTCTTGGGCAACAAATGGTCATTGAACATTTTGCATTCAACTTGCACCGGATGTTGCAGATAGCCGATTCAGTGGGGGCCCACGTGACGTTCATTGAACCAGCCTCCAACCTTAGTGGCTGTTCGCCGTTTAAAAGTGAGTTTTCCAGCGAAACATCCGATCAGGATCGGGAATCTTGGCAGGGTTATTATGCCCAGGCAAAGCAGGCCTTTCAGGCGCGTGATCCCGAACGAACCTTTGCAATGCTCAATGCAGCCGAAGCCATCGACTCCATGCCCGCAAGCCTGCACTATGCTAAGGGACGGGCCTTGGAAGCTACGGGAAAGCCCGATGAAGCGATCAAGGCCTACAGACGAGCTATCGATGAGGATGTCTGCCCACTTCGGGCCCTGAGTGGCATCCTTGAACAGCTGCGATCCGTCTGCCGGGAGGAATCGGTCGATTTGATTCCCTTTGAAGCCTTGCAGTTTTCGTTAGCTCCCTCAGGCATACCAGGGGCTTCGGTTTTCCTAGATCACGTGCATCCCACCATCGAATCTAACCGCCAATTGGCGCGGATGGTTCTTGAGAAATTTGCTGAACGCCAGTGGCTTGATCTCAATCTGAGCCATGAAGTGATGGAGCAGTCCAAACAGCAGGTTTTGGCAAAACTCGATCGCCCATCCCATGCCTTGGCCATGCATAATTTATCCAAACTCCTCGGGTGGGCAGGGAAGCATGATGAGGCCTATCGCGCCAGTCAGGAGGCTCTCAAACTCGATGCAGGCTTGCCTGCCATCCAATATCAGGCAGGTCTGTCAGCATTTCTGATTGGAGCCTCTGAAGAAGCTCTTGACCATTACAAGCAAGCTTTGGAACTGGATCCCAAACACGCCGAGGCACACTGCAACCTGGGTGTGTTGTTGGAAGAGCAGGGCCAACTTAAGCAGGCTAGGCTCCATTTTCAGCGCGCCTTGGACTTGGGTAAGGCCGAACATCGTCCTCGCAACCAGGACAACCTTGCACGCGTTGAGGCTGCCTTACGTGTATCTGAAAGACCCTAGTCATAAGAATATTGAGCATTCTGACATTGCAATAATACGTATAGGTATTATTTTGAGTATCGAGTCATGCGCGTAGCTATTTTCCAGATGTCAGCACCTTGGGGTTCGACCCAGGTTCTCCGCGTCGTGAGCCTTGCCTGGCTGTGCTTATTCTTGCCTCTTTGGGTGGTCGCAGACCCTAGTCCGGGTATCGATCAAGAGGGCTTGGTCTCTTTGACGCAATGGCCCATGTATCGGGGGCAACCTTCCTTAAGTGGGGTTTCTCCTGTCAAGTTTCAGGGCGCTTTATCAGAAGCTTGGGTCTTCAAGGCAGAGATGGGGATAAAATCTTCAGCTGCCATCAGCCAGGGGAAGGTTTTTATCGGCTGTGATGACGGGAAACTCCACGCCCTTGACCTGCAGACAGGGAAATCACTCTGGCAATTCGAAACCGACGGCGCCATTGAGAGTTCACCGCTCGTTTTAGGCGGGGATGTGTTCTTTGGTTCTGGTGACGGGGCACTCTACCGAGTGAGGGGAGACAACGGTAGGCTGGTTTGGAAATACCAGACTGACGACCAGATACTAGGTTCTCCCAACTGGCTCGAGGACCCTGCAGGGAAGGATCCTCGGATCATCGTCGGAAGTTATGATTTTCGCTTGCATTGCGTCAGTTTTAGCGAAGGTCAAGCATTGTGGACCTATGAAACCGATAATTACATCAACGGAACCCCAGCCATAGCCAAGGGCAAAACCGTCTTCGGAGGGTGCGATGCGTTGCTGCATGTCATCAATCTAGAAGATGGCAAGAAGGTGAGTGAAATCGAAGCGGGTGCCTACATTGCCGGATCAGCCGCGATGCTGGATGACATGGTCTATGTGGGGCACTACGAGAGTGAAGTGCTCTGCTTTGATCTCAATAAATCTCAACAAGTGTGGCGATACCGAAATCGTTCATTCCCTTATTATTCATCACCCGCCATTGCTGGCGATGATGTCCTCATTGGTGGGAGAGATCGGCAAGTTCACTGCTTGAACCGTTTCACCGGAGAAAAAAGGTGGGTTTTCTCAACACGGGGTAAGGTTGATTCCTCTCCAGTGGTATTAGGTGGTGAGGATGTGGTTTTTGGTTCTGAAGATGGGCGACTGTATCGTGTTAGCCTGGCAGAGGGTAAGGAAATTCAGGTGATCGATGTGGGACAGCCCCTTACCGGCTCCCCTGCAGTTGTCCAAGGCTGGCTGGTTATCGGAGATGAGGATGGACACGTCTACGGTTTCAAGGACATCGTAAAAAACCCGTCAGTTCAGCAGCCATGAATCTGACTTGAAAGAACTCCATGGGTAATACCACTCAAAGCCAATCCGATCTGCCCGCTAAGCAGGAACCACAACAAAAGACTCAGGCAGGGAATTATTTTGTTTCCAATTATCCCCCGTATTCCTTTTGGAAGCCCGATCATGTTCCCGCCTATCATGAAGCCCTTGAGCGGCCGCCTGCGGCTGACACCCGAATGGGGCTCTACTTTCACATTCCATTTTGTCGCAAGCGTTGTCATTTCTGCTATTTCAAAGTTTACACAGACAAGAACGCGGCCGCTATCAATGGGTATTTGGATGCGGCCATACAAGAACTCACACTCTATGCTTCAAAGCCCTTTGTCGGAGGACGAAAGCCAAACTTTATTTACTTTGGCGGTGGGACCCCATCCTACTTGTCAGTGCAACAACTGACAGAGCTGACTAAACGGATGAAAGGTCTGCTGCCATGGGACGATGCTGAAGAAGTTGCTTTTGAATGTGAGCCTGGGACCTTGACCGATCAAAAACTTAAAGCAATCCGAGACATGGGGGTCACCCGATTGAGCTTGGGTGTCGAACATTTTGACGATCATATCCTAGAGACCAATGGCAGAGCTCACCGGTCTCGCGAAATCGAACGGGCCTATGGATATGCCCGTGACTTGCGTTTCCCTCAGATTAATATCGATCTGATTGCGGGTATGCTGGAGGAAACCCAAGAAAAGTGGGACATGGCTATCGAAAGGACCCTTGAGTTGGCTCCTGATAGTGTCACGATTTATCAGATGGAAGTGCCTTTCAATACGACCATCTATCGCCAGATGAAAGAGCAGGGGCAACTGAGCGCCCCTGTAGCTGATTGGGAGACCAAACGACGCTGGGTCAGAGAGGCCTTTGAGCGTTTTGAACAGGCAGGTTATGTCATCACCAGTGCCTACACGGCCGTTAAGAACCCAGAGCAAACTCGTTTTGTTTACCGAGACAGATTATGGGAGGGGGCCGACCTGCTTTCGCTTGGCGTTGCTTCCTTTGGTCACATTGGTGGCACGCATTACCAGAACAACGCCGATTTTGACCCATATCTGAAATCGGTTTCTGAGGGGGCGCTGCCAGTCTATCGAGCTTACACGCCCACTCCAAGGGAACGGTTGATCCGAGAATTCATTCTCCAGCTTAAGCTGGGACAGACCCGGTGTGGTTATTTTGCGGATAAATTTGGTGTCGACGTGAATGAGGCCTTTGCTGAGCCATTGTCCCGACTCAAAGAGTGGGGTTTCCTTTCCCATCAAGGAGACCTACTTGTTTTGAACCGAGATGGTTTGCTGCAAGTCGATCGGCTTCTACACGAGTTCTTTCTTCCAGAACACGTTACCCAACGTATGGTCTAAGCTCCAACTCGAAGCATGCCAGCGAAATGCACTGAACCATGGAGTGACTTCTGGTTTCCCCTTGAGGGATGCTACAGAAGGCAGGGGATCACTTGGGTACCTCCTGAACGCATTGAACCAAGCGATATTCCTGCACCTTATCAGCAACTCATGGTCCATGAGGATGATATGACACCTACTCTTTCAAACTACTACAATGATAGCATCTTGATTCAGTGTCTGTTCAGTCAAATGGAAGGTAGCGATTATTGCCGCGAGGTTGTCCTTTGTCTGCACTCAACGGGCAAGCAAGTCGAGTGGGGGGGGATTCGGATTTTTCTAGATCGCCTTCCCTCTGAGGTGCAGGAGCGTATCCTTCAGGAGAGGCTACCGTTAGGAGACATTCTTCAACAGTATGCGGTGGCGCATCACAGCCGCCCCATGGGTTTTTTCCGCATGAGGCCCAATGATCACATTCGGGCCGTTCTGGGGCCGAGCGAGGCATCCTGGCTCTACGGGCGCCGAAACCGTTTGACCGAACCCAGTGGCGCCCCGCTGGCCGAAATTATAGAAATTTTACCCGCCTGAGGGTGCAAAGTCCCTAAAGCGTGTTATCTATCAAATTGTTATGCAAACCACCGAGGTTGATGTTGTGATCATTGGAGCTGGACCAGCCGGATGCAGTGCTGCCTGTATCCTTGCTGAGGCAGGGCACCGGGTGCTCATCGTCGAAAGGGAATCCTTTCCTCGCTACAAGGTGGGCGAATCAATGATTCCATTTACGTATTTTCCGCTCAAGCGGCTTGGTTTGATCGACAAAATGAAATCATCGCACTTCATGCGCAAGCATAGTGTGCAATTTGTCATGCCCTCAGGGAAGGCTTCCCAACCTTTTTACTTTTCCACAAGGTATGATGCGGATGTGTCCCAAACTTGGCAGGTGCTTCGCTCGGAGTTTGACCAGATGATGTTGAACCATGCTCTCGAAAAAGGTGCGCAGGTTTGGCAACAGCGGGAGGTGGTTGACATGCTTCGTGAAGATGATGGCCGGGTTTGCGGCCTCAGGGTCAGAGATCCTGACGGAGTCCATACCGAAGTTTCAGCCACCATGACTATTGACGCCTCAGGTAAAGAGGCTTTCAGCGTCGCCAGAAATCGATGGAGGGAACGGGACCCTCATTTAAACAAGGTGGCCGTCTGGACCTACTACAAAGACGCCAAGCGAGATCCTGGTATTGACGAAGGCGCGACCACAGTGGCCTATGTTCCCGATAAAGGTTGGTTCTGGTTCATCCCTCAGCACGATGGCATGACCTCAGTCGGAATCGTGGCTGAAGCCTCCTACCTCACTCGCGATGGGGTCAAGCAACCCGAAGCCATTTTCAAGCGTGAAATAGCCCAGAATAAATGGATTGAATCCTACCTGAGTGAGGGAAAACCAGTTGCTCCTTACCGAGCCACCTCAGAATACACCTTCCGCTCCCGTTATTGCGCGGCACCGGGTCTCCTGCTCATAGGTGATGCTTTTGGATTCTTGGACCCTGTCTTCTCTTCAGGCCTGCTTCTGGCACTCAAGAGCGGAGTCATGGCTGGAGAAACGCTTAGTCAATGTCTCAAAACCGGAGATTGCTCACCGAGCCACTTCAGCCAATATAGTCAGGAGATGTGTGAAGGCATCGAGAATATGCGCAAACTGGTTTACGCGTTCTATGATCCTGATTTTAGTTTTAAAGATTTGATCGCCAAATACCCAGAGTTGGGGGGGGACGTCACGGATTGTTTGTCAGGCGACGTCAACAAGGATTTTTCCCATTTGTGGGAGAAGATCGAAGAATTCTGTGCCATGCCCGAAAGCTTGCCCTACGGGCAACCTCTGGTTGAGGCAGTCCCATCTGAGCTGACTGCATGAAAATTGTGCAGATCACGCCTGGAGCCGGCGGCATGTATTGTGGCGGCTGCTTTCGTGACAATGCGATGGTCAAGGCGCTCAAGAGTCAAGGCCACGATGTGACCATGGTGCCTCTTTACCTGCCCCTGACTCTCGAGGAGGAAGACCAGAGTCTTCAAAACCCGGTTTTTTATGGCGGTATCAATGTGTTTCTCAAGCAGACCCTCTGGATTTTTCGGAAACTACCCACGTGGCTGACTCGATGGCTTGATCATCGTCAGGTTCTTGGCCGCCTAGCTCCGTTGGCAGCTCGAACGCGACCAGAGGATACTGGGCCCCTGACTCTTTCGATGCTCAGAGGAGAAGAGGGGAAGCAGGTGTCAGAATTAGAAGCCTTGATCAGGTGGCTTAAACCGCAGGGGTCACCGGATGTGATCTGCCTTTCCAATGCACTGCTGATCGGTTTGGCCCGGGAGCTTAAATCGGCTCTGGGGGGAAAGATGGTCTGCACGCTTCAGGGAGAAGATGTTTTTTTGGATGCTCTAGGAGATTCTGCTTCGCCTAAAGCTTGGCAGGCTATCCGGGACGCCGCACCCGTCATCGATGCGTGGGTGGCACCTAGCCACTACTATGCCCAGCGAATGCAAAAGCGTTTGGGGCTTGATGCAAGCAAGGTACATGTGGTGCACAATGGTATCCCGCTCGATGGCTATCAGCGAAGCCCGCTTAACCAAAACCCTCCAGTGTTGGGTTATTTCGCTCGTATGTGCAGCGAAAAGGGTCTTCCACTTCTGATTGAAGCTTTCATGCTGTTGCGCCAATCCATGGGGCATGATGACTTGCAACTGATGGTCGGGGGTGGTTTAGGGCCTTCGGATGTTCCCTTGGTGGAATCTCTCAAGAAAAAACTCGCAGACGCCGGTCTTTCTGAAAGCGTTCATTGGTATCCCAATCTCAGCAGGCAGGAGAAGCTGTCTTTTTACTCCAAGCTCACGATTTTTTCGACACCGGCACTTTATGGGGAATCTTTTGGATTGTACCTTCTGGAGGCCATGGCTTCAGGTGTTCCAGTTGTGCAGCCTCCCCATGCTGCATTCCCTGAAATCCTCGATCTGACAGGTGGGGGGGTGATAGCCGAATCGTGCGAAGCCAAGTCCTTGGCGTCGGGCATCAATCAGTTGCTGCTCAAGCGGGATCAGCTCACCCAAATCAGTGAAAGAGGTTGGCATCATGTTCATGAGCGTTTTTCGATCGAACACATGTGTCAGAACTTACTTCATTGCTTTGAAAGCGTGTAGGCTAGACTGAGCAGAGCCAGATCACCTTCATGAAGTTTTCGACCTAGCTCTGCAATCAGGTGAACATTGATTTATGCCCATGGCTTGTGTAAAAACCGCATATGCCAAGGAGCTCTCAGTCGCAAACCAAACCTCTGGTCGATCCGGTCTCCTCGACCCAGCTTGAACCTTTGTATCGGGTTATTTGCTGGGACGATCCTGTTAACCTCATGGATTATGTGACCCACGTCTTCCAAAAGGTCTTTGGTTGGTCTTTGAGCAAGGCACAAAAGCACATGATGGAGGTCCATGAGGAAGGCCAGAGCATCCTGATCCGAGATAGCCTGGAACAAGCCGAACACTATGCCCATCAGCTTCAATGCTATCACCTGAATGCTACCCTCCATCGTGACACATGACTGGCAAGAAGCTCAAAGACGGTTCGATACACATTGAAATGAATGCCAAGGAGTGGTCCCTATTCAGGGCCCTCCTCGGATATTATGACCCTCAACTCTCGTCTGCGAATTCGGATGTTTCATGCCCGATTGTCGGTATCGAGGCGGATACAAGCATCGGTACTGACCCGATCTTGGAGGATGCCACACAATGGTTAAGCGATATGAAGGAGGATCACGAGAAAGCCCTACACAAGCGACTGGCTCGCTGGCTTGTCAAATGGGATGAGAGGAAGGATGAAGCCCAAGATGTTGGCACGATCGAACTGCCTCCTGAGGAGGTAGAGGGGCTCCTCCAGATCTTGAATTATCTCAGAATGAAGCACTGGAGGTTGCTAGGGTCGCCTGATATGAACTTAAAAAAATCCGATGACTGGAGTGAGGAGCAACTGCCGAGTGTGCACGTTATGGGACTCTGCGCCTTGTTTCAGTCCATCCTGCTCCAAATCCTATATCCACCCAATTCCTAGGCTGCGCACTGATAAAATGGTTGCCTTCCTTAACAAAGAGCCGTGGTTTCCAGATCCGCGAACTTACAACCGTTACCTTAAGGATGGACTGATTGCTGTTGGCGGTGACTTGTCGGTTAGGCGCTTAGAGTTGGCATATCGTATGGGCATCTTTCCATGGACTGACAACCCTCTGACTTGGTGGTGCCCGGAGCAAAGAGCTATCTTTGATTTAGATCAGATTCACATCGGTCGAAGTCTCTCACGCACACTTCGCAAAAACAACTTTACCGTCACGTTTGATCAGGCCTTTGACCGAGTCATTCAAGCATGCTCTCAGGTGCCCAGACCTGGGGGTTGGTTGACAAGCCATTTCGTCAGGGCATACCAACAATTGCACCAAAACAACATGGCCCACAGTGTTGAGTGCTGGTTGGGAAACGATTTAGTGGGTGGGGTTTATGGAGTAGGGGTAGGCAGTGCCTTCGCGGGGGAGTCCATGTTTTACCAGGTTGCCAACGCATCCAAGGTAGCCCTGACACACCTACTCTGGGGGCTCAAAGCAAGCGGTTATCACCTTGTGGACATCCAAATGGTCACTCCAGTCACCTCCTCAATGGGGGCTTTTTACATCAAGCGGGATGATTACCTCGATCGACTGGAGGAGGCTCTTAGGCGCACTTGCACATTCCCAACGAGTCATTCAAGCTACAGGCGTGACGGTCGATCTAATTCATGAAATGAGACGGGGCCTCTATATCTTGATTTTGGCTGTCTCAGGTCTCAAGGCGGCCCAACCACTGGATGAGAAGCAGCTCTTCGACCGAGTTGCCGATGCGGTGGTGACCATCAAGCATCTGGACCGCAACGGTGATCAGGAAGGCATCGGCACTGGTTTTGTTATCGATTCGGCAGGTCGTGTCGCAACCAGTCTGCATGTGATCGGGGAGGCTCGAAGGGTTGAGATCATATTGCAGGACGGCTCCAAGTATGAACCCACCTCGATTCTCGGATGGGATCGAACTTTGGATCTTGCTGTGTTGCAAATTGCTGCAGAAAACCTTCATGCCTTACCTCTTGGCGATTCAGCGGCTGTGAGTGCTGGACAAAGGGTTGTTGCAGTGGGTAATCCGATGGGGCTGGAATGGAGTGTGGTGGGCGGGGTGGTATCAGGCGTTCGACAGTTCGCCCAAGGTCCAATGATTCAAGTAGCTATTCCGATTGAGCCGGGCAATAGCGGTGGTCCGTTGTTTGACACCAATGGAAACGTGATTGGTGTGATGAACATGAAAAGCACCCTGACTCCCAATCTCGGCTTCGCCACGCCCATTAACGGGTTGAGTCGCCTGATAAGCCGTCCCAATAGCATGGTGTGGGAAAGGTGGCTTCGCTTAGGAGCTTTAGATGAAAAATTATGGAAGGCCGGCGAAACAGCGATGTGGAGCAGCAAGGTGGGTAGGGTTGCTGTGGAAGGGACAGGGAAGGGTTTTGGAGGGCGTTCCTATATTCATCATACTCTTAAGCCAACCGGGTTTCCCTACGAATTGGAGACCAGTGTGCGCCTCAAGGACGAAACGGGTGCGGCCGGTCTTATTTTTGGCTCGGACGGCAACCAGACACATTATGGTTTTTACCCATCAAACGGTCAGATGCGACTGACTCGGTTTGAAGGACCTTCGGTTTATGACTGGACGATCCTAGATCAGGTGAACAGCCCATATTATCGCCCAAATGAGTCCAACCACTTGCGTGTGCTTCACGATCAAAACAGTATTCGCTGTTACCTTAATAACGAATTAGTCATTGAATCTGAAGACAGGGTTCTCGGGCTTGGCACGGTGGGGCTAACAAAGTTTCGTCAGACCTCGGCTGAGTTCGCGGGCTTCAATCTTCACGATCCCCCAGAAAATCATGAGTCGACCATAGATCAAAATGAACTGGATCCTGAGGCGTTAGTCAGACTGCTTCAACTAGCGCGAAATGATTCGACCATGGAAATAGAAACTTCCCTTGAGGAAACCCTGGATGCGACACCCGATGCCCTGGAACGATCTGCTTCGCTGCTTGATAAGACCTCCAGGCGCCTGCGCGAGGCCTCTAGCCGCCTGCATCGCAAACAGGTCGGTCGTGAACTCAAACAGGAACTTGCCAACAAAGAAAAGGATATCGATCTATTTTGGGCTGCGCTCTGGGTAGCTAAGCATGATCAGCCCGATCTTGACATGGAAGCCTATCGGGCTGAACTGGAGCGAATGGTTAATGAGTGTCAGGAGGGTCTTACCAAAGAGGCAACGGACGAGCAACGCGTGACTTTCCTAATGGACTATTTGTTCGTGGATAACGGTTACCATGGAAGCTATACGGATTATCAGCATGAAGCTAATTCCTATGTAAACAAGGTTCTGGAGGACAGGGAGGGCTTGCCTATCTCGCTCTCGGTCCTCACGCTTGCGATGGCAGAAAGGCTAGGCATAGAGGGCCTTGAACCTTTCCCTCTACCTGGGCATTTTATGCTGCGTCAGACCCTATCTGATCATCAAATGCGATTGATTGACGTCTTTGATGGAGGAAGGTTTTTGACCTACGAAGATGCCAATAAGATGCTTAGGCAGCGTGATGGAAGCATCACGGATAGTCGCGAGCTAAAAATACCCAGTAAACTTGAGATTATTCAGCGTATGCTGCGTAACCTGCAAGTTTTCGCTCAGCAGGATAAGGGGATGGAGGCCTCATTGCCCTACGTTGACCTGGCTCTCACCTTGGATGAGCAAGACGGGCAACTCCGGATGGAGCGGGCCTTCCTGCGGCTCAGAGTCGGGCAAGCTCAGGGCGCTAAGGATGACTTGTCTTGGCTGCTCGAGTTTGGTTCTGATGACTTGCCGCTTGACCGAATAAGGGAATTGCGCGATTCCCTTTGAAATGCATTTCAATGGCAGTCGCTCCAGGCTTCATGACTTGAAGGTGATTGAGTGCGGAACATTCGCATTATTAAGCCCCAGGAAGGCATGGTTATGCCTCTGCATCATTTGTCTAGCTTGGTTCCATGGGTTGGGCAGTTTCGCCCTTCATGCGCAGGAAGAGGGGCGTGATTTTTCCCGATGGGAGTCGAGTATGCAGGCGTTCGAATCAACTGACCGGCAAAAGCCTGACCGCATCGGTGGTGTCATGTTTCTGGGGAGTTCAAGTATGCGGATGTGGAAGACACTAAAAAGCGATTTTCCGGAACAACGTGTCATCAATCGCGGTTTTGGTGGCTCAACTCTTCCGGATAGCATCCACTTTTTTGATCGCCTGGTTATGCCGATCAAACCTTCCATCATCGTGCTTTATGCAGGAGATAATGATGTGGCAGAAGGCCATTCAGCCGAGAGAGTCTACCAAAATTTCAAGACCTTTGTGCGGCTGGTTAAAAAACAGCTTCCTAGGACCAAGGTTATTTTCGTGAGTATCAAGCCAAGCCTCAAACGCTGGAACCTTGCTCCGGTCATGAAGCGCGCCAACCGTAAAATTGCGAACTATGCCTTCTGGCACGGCAAGGTCTCCTTTGCCAATGTATGGGACACTATGCTGGGTGAGGATGGGCGTCCGCGGCCTGAACTGTTCATTGCAGATGGCTTACATCTTTCCGCTGAGGGTTACGCTACCTGGTCTCAAATCATCAGACCCATGGTCCAATAATTCTCGACAGATACGAGGCCTAGTTCATAGGATTCACACATCCTATGACTGACTCAAAACCTTCCCCGAACGCCTTGCCTGCAGCGCAAGATGATTCCAAAACTTCCAGTCGACGGGAGTTTCTTCGCCACTCTTCATCCGCACTGGCAGCAAGTGCTGTGGCTCCTGCTATTTTGGCCAAGACTAAGACTTTTGCAGCCAACGACGAAACGATCCGGGTTGGGTTGATTGGCTGCGGCGGTCGCGGCACTGGGGCTGCTAGCCAAGCCATGAAGGCTGATGGCAACGTGATGCTAACTGCCATGGGTGACATGTATCCGGATAGGCTTGATGTCAGCTACAATGCGCTCAAGAAGGCAGCCGAGGATAAGATTCAGGTCGAACCTGACATGAAGTTCACCGGATTCGATGCCTACAAAAAGGTCCTGGAAAGCGGTGTGGATTTGGTCATCCTAGCCACCCCTCCGGGCTTCAGGCCAATGCACCTGCGTGCAGCGGTTGATGCAGGTAAACACATCTTTTGCGAAAAACCCATGGCAACTGACGCGCCGGGTCTTCGCTCCGTGCTGGCTTCGGCCGCTGATGCCAAGGCTAGGAAACTTGCGTTGGTGGCGGGTTTTTGCTGGCGCTATAATTTCGCTCGCAGGGCTCTCTATGATAAAATTCACCAAGGTGATATCGGGGACGTCAGAAGCATTTACGCAACCTACTACACCGGACCGGTCAAACCCATGCCTGCCGATGATACCCGTCCTGCCGGCATGTCCGACTTGGACTGGCAAGTACGCAATTGGTATAATTTTACCTGGCTCAGTGGCGACAGCCTAGTTGAACAAGCCATTCACAGTGTTGACAAAATTGCCTGGTGCATGAAAGACGAGCCACCCGTCAAGGCGGTTGCCACTGGAGGCAGGCAGATTCCTAATCATAGCGGCAACATTTTTGATCACTTTGCTGTGTATTATGAATATGCCAACGGATTGAGAGCTTACCTGGGAAGCCGGCAGATAGCCGGTTGTCATAATGAAAATAATGATTACATCCACGGATCAAAGGGAATCGGGCAAATATTAGGCTGGAGTCGTGTGCTGACAACCGGCGAAAATGCCTGGCGATACCAAGGCCCAAACAACGACATGTATCAAACCGAGCATGATGAGTTATTCGCCTCGATTCGAAAAGGTGAACCGATTAACGATGGTACCTGGATGAGTCAAAGCACCATGATGGGGATCATGGGGCGCATGGCTGCTTACACGGGCAAGGAAATTACCTGGGAACAGGCTATGAATTCTCAAGAAAAACTGGTTCCTGACTTTTTCGAGCCCAATATGGATCTCCCCATCAGACCCATGTCATTACCTGGGGTCACACCCTTCATCTAAAAGATTCTCGCCAAAACATCATGCAAGCACGCCGAGATTTTCTCAAAAAAAGCCTCAAGGCTACCGCAGGATTGGGTCTGCTGACTCAAATTCCATCTTGGTGCAGCAGCCTTAAGGCCGACCACCATCAGGTAAGTCCTATTTATACGTCGATTAAGATGGGGATGTTTAACGAGGACCTACCTCTCCTGGAGAAATTCCGCATCCTTCAAAATCTCGGTTACGATGGCATTGAACTCAACAGTCCTGGTGGTGTTGACAAGAAAGAAGCTCTTGAGGCCAGTCGTGCCCTAGGCTTTCCCATCCATGGTGCGGTTGATTCCATTCATTGGGGCACGCGCCTCTCAGATCCTGACCCGGAAATCAGGCAGAAAGGCCTCCAAGGCTTAATTAAGGCAATCGAGGACGTGCACTTCGTGGGAGGAGATGCTGTGCTACTAGTGCCTGGTGCCGCGAGAGATCCAGAGAAAGAATCACATGGTCACGTGTGGACCCGCTCGATTGCTGAAATCCGTAAGGCCCTTCCTCTTGCTTCCAAACACGGCGTCAGGATCCTCATTGAGAATGTCTGGAATAACTTTCTCTACGACCCAAAAGGCGACAATCGGCAATCGGCATCATTGCTGGCGGCTTACCTAGACGAAATAGCAAGCCCTTGGGTGGGGTCCTATTTCGATATAGGTAACCACCAACGTTTTGGTAAACCAGCCGAGTGGATACGCTTGCTTGGCCCTCGCATTGTCAAACTCGATGTGAAGGACTGGGGAGTGTCCAACGGATTCTGCAAAATTGGGGACGGGGACGTTGACTGGCCCGACGTCAGGGAGGCACTTGCTGAAATTGGGTATACGGGGTGGGCAACAGCCGAAGTCGCAGGCGGTGATCGCGAAAGAATGCGCGACATCAAGCAGCGAATGGATACACATCTGCTAGGACGTTAGAATGCCTCGCGGAGGAGATTTCATCAGGGCTTTTGCGTTTGAGGCCCCGAGCACCAATTTCTTGATCAAATGCAAGCAAAAGGGCCTATGACATCGCGACAAAAACCAAGAGGGATGTCTTGCATTACTGGATGGGTGCGGTCATGCTCGGCTCAATTTGAGGGTGTGATCCTTCAACCCATCAGAGAGCCATCATTTTAACATGAGCAATTCAGACGCTGAACCAAACTTCGATTTGGATTTGGAGACGGCCTTCTTGCCAGCTTGGGCGCAGAAGTCATCCGGTGACAACCCCTACGCCAAGTATGAAGGTAGAGAGCGAGATTATGATCGAGGTGAACGACGTCCTCGCGGCAGGCAGGATGGGGGACGATCAGATTTTCGTCAACGCGATCGTTCGCCAAGATCAAGGGAACGCCAAGAAGGAGGGCGACCAAAACGTTCGGGCAGACCAGATGGTAATCGCGAGCGAGGTCAGGGAACTGATCATCAGGGTGCTTATCGGAACGATCGTCGCGGACAAGGCGGATCTCGGGTAAGAGGCGATGGCGGACAGCGGGGGGGATATCGTCATGACCGCCCTCGCAAATCTCGCCAGGAAATCTTGGCTTCACTGCCAGCTTATAAAGTGCAGGTCATTCCCGAAGAGAAGGGTGTTGCCTTGTTGGCCAGGCGGATCCGCCTTCAGGGGCGTGCTTACCCGCTTTTTGATATTGCTCGACTGATCACACAGAGCCAAGACCGCTTTAAAGTGCGTGTTTCGATGCTTCAGGGAAGCGGAGAGGAAGCGCCTCAAGAATTGTGGTTATGCCGGGTTGACCAGACACTCTGGCTGAATGAGTCCGATGCTCTTTCCCACTTTCTCGCCAAACACCTTGACCAATTTTATCAAAGCGAAAAAACCAAGACAGATCCTCCCAAGGGAAATTTCAGTTTTGTGGCGCAGTGTTCTCTATCTGGCGTCGTATTGGGGCCTCCAAATTACCATGCATATCAGGCCAAGCTGAAGGAGCTTCACGAAGAGCGATTCGCCAGAATGCCCTTCGAAAAGTTTAAAGCCAGCGTCAAGGTTGTTCACGACGAGGCAATCGTTGCCCAGTGGCTTGAGGAGCAGAGTTGGACCACAGAATATACGGATCCCAAAAACCCTGATGCGCCTAAGTTGCATTCCCTTGAAGAAGTGCAGCAGCATTTTAAGGCACATCATATGAAGGGAGTGGTGGATCGCGTCAAATCAGCCGAAGTCTCTGGAGATTTTCAAAAGCAAGTAGCCAGGCCTTTCAGGGATTTGGTGAAATTCTATGTCGATGATCAACGTCGATTCCCACTTCAGCTCGCCACTGAACTAAGCCATCAATTCACTCGCCAGGGGCTTCAATTTTTCAAGGTCAACAAAACAGTCACCCACGTATCTGTTTCGCGTCCGCACTACCTAGATCTGGAAGCCACACCTGTTTCTGATATGGTGCAACGGATTGTTCAATTTATTGACCAAACTCCAGATTGCAGCCGAGCCAAGGTGATGCAGGCTTTAGCTCCTTCCCCAGCAGCCGAGGAGAATGCCCCAGCAGCCGAGGAGAATGCCCCAGCAGCCGAGGAGAATACCCCTGTCACAAAAGAGAACGCTCCTGCTGCTGAACTGACTCCTGAGCAAGCTGCTGTCTCCACCGATCTGCACTGGCTGATACACCAAGGTCATGTTATTGAATTCTCAAATGGCAAGATGGAGACAGCCAAAAAACCAAAGCAACCACCTGTGTCGACTCAGCCTCAAAAAAAGGCAAAAAAAAGTGGGGCTGACACAGCTAAGCCAGACCCATCTTCACAAAGCGAATCTTCAGCTAATGAACCTGATGCTAATCAGGAAGCTATCCAGATTACCGCGCCCGAGAGTGGTGAGGGACATGGGGCCTCGGTTCCAAATAACACTTTAGATACTCCAGATTCTTCCTCATTGGCTTCCGAATCTTCCTCCGATGCGACGACAGCAGAGGCAGCTGCAACGACTAATGAGGGGGCTCAAAGCTCAGTGAGTCCTGCTACGGCAGAAGCTGACATGCCAGACACCACTTCGGATGACGGGGACAGTTCCGAGGAATCCAAGTCTCAGTCCTGACATGGGTGTTCGCTCAGCATATGCAAAAGCCGGGGTAGATTTGAACCTCGGCAATCAGGTCAAGGCTACCCTACCTGAACTGCTTGCATCAACCCAACGGCCCGAGGTCCTGGGGAAAGTGGGAGGCTTTGGTGGTCTTTTTGCTCCCAACTTTGCCAAGTTTCGTAAGCCTGTGCTCGTATCAAGCGTGGACGGAGTTGGAACGAAACTAAAGGTTGGGTTTTTAACCAAAAAGCACGATACGCTTGGAGAAGATCTTGTTAACCACTGCGTCAACGACATCTTGGTTTTGGGTGCCGAACCCCTCTTCTTTCTAGACTACGTGGGTGCTGGGACGCTCAATCCCAAAACTTTTGAAGACAT
>JALRAZ010000347.1 GCA_023257935.1 Verrucomicrobiota bacterium | reverse complement strand
CTCTCTTTCCCGTGACGAGTTTGCAAAATCTCAGGCCGCTAAACGTGTGGCCGATCCTGACAAACTATTTAACTCTGCCGACACAAACGGCGATGGAGTCCTCACTTTCAGCGAACTCACGGAAGCGATCCGCAAGCTGCAATCAAACCGCCAATGATACTCTCTTCGTTAGATTTTAAGCAAATAATCTCCCCTGTAGGGTGTGTTCCGCCTGCTAGATGTAGTCATTAGGAGAATAGAATTGTGATACCATTCAGAGAAAAATGGATGCCTCCGGCCTTTGTGGTTATTGTTTGTGCACTCGTAGGTGCGTCCATTGAAACAATATGGGCAAGAAGTTTTCGGATAGACATGCTACCTAACGGCAACGCTATAGGTTGCGCCAGTTGTCATGTCAAAAGCTCTGGAGGTGGACCGATGACCTCTTTCGGGAACGAGGTTTGGTCTATCGTAGGCAGAAGCAGAGCTCCTTTCTGGAGTGAAGCTCTGGCAGCCATGGACTCAGACGGAGATGGTTTCTCCAATGGACAGGAATTGGGGGATCCTGACGGTGATGGCATTGTTGAGACCGGCTCTCAAGTCACCAATCCAGGGGACGCAGGAAGTTTCCCTGAGGTGACCACTCCTGAGCCTACTACCACATCATTACTCATTCAGTTAGACGGCAACGATGTAATCTTAATTTGGGAGAAAGGGGGTGCTCTCGAAATATCTGAAAGTCCTTTGGGTCCATGGCTCCCTGTCAAGAATGCTTCCAGCCCCTATCAAACAAGTATTGATAGCCCAACGATGTTTTATCGGGTAGGGGGCGGCTCTGGTGGATGATTTCTCGCTTTGCTGTCCAAAAGATTGGTTAAAAAGATGAGTCACCGAACCACTTGCTTGCCTTTAAAACTTGGAGAATGAATCGTTCATTAGAAAAAAACTCCGAATGGACTCAAAAAGACATCGTGGCCGGGCCATCTCAAAAATAAGAACGGGCTCTACCATTTCTTGATAATTATCGCAAATTGCCACTTTTCGCCGAAGATGACCGCAAAAAACCCCATATGGGTTAGATGTCTCAATGCCTTAACTTATCGCAAACTCGATACCCAGAAACGCTGCTTCTATTCAATAAATCCTTCAGTTATGTCAGGAATTATTCGCGATTTATTCAGCTAAGGAATTTTTGAAAATACATAAAATGAAACAAAAAGATTTGAGGAAGATTATTTATAGCTCTCTAGTATTTCTGGCATTCTTGTCGGGTCTCCTAGTCGCAGAAAGCTTTCCGCACCGTTTATCATTGGAGAACTTGTCCTCCCAGACGATTAAGCTATCGCTGACACTTCCCACACCTTCCAACTACGAACTGCTGCAAACCGAGGATTTTAGTTTATGGAGTGAATTTACTTCGGGAATAGCCAGCGAGAACCCGATCCTGTTTGAGGTTCCAGTGACCTCGAACCCTCTGTTTTTTCAGGCACAGTGGTCTATTGATGAGTTTGAAATCTCTATTGATGCGTTTCCTTTTCCAATCAAGGTCGGCGATGAGACCACGCTCTTGTCTCAGGCGACCTCAAGAGGTCAGCCGGTATCTGGATTAGGAATGCGTTGGTCAATCGATCGTACAGACATTGCTTCGGTCAATGCAATGACAGGAC
Organism: Verrucomicrobiota bacterium; assembly: GCA_023257935.1. Lineage (GTDB taxonomy): Bacteria > Verrucomicrobiota > Verrucomicrobiia > Limisphaerales > AAA164-E04 > UBA7971. The sequence continues at coordinate 6,452 of JALRAZ010000347.1, read as the reverse complement.
AGGTCAACGCACTCAGTCCGGGGGTCGCTACAATGACTCTGGTGAGCGAAGACGGGACACTTGTCACCCGCAAACTTGTTGTTGTCGCTAATCACAGCAGCGCCCCTCAAGCTTTAGATGCGTTTTTTGGTCTGGATGACGCCTTGCCTATAGCATCCATGTTTCTTTGTTTCCAAGCTCCGGGTATGGATGGAATGCCTATTACCTTTACGCACAGTCTGAATCATGACGATGTCACACCGGATAAATTTCGTGTCATAACGGCTAGTGGAGCCAAGTTGATGCCAGAATGCGCAACGTTAGCCCCTGCTGTGGATGGTAATGAGAGCAAGACGGTTTTATTAATCGGCAATCTCGGCAACGAGCAAGTGGACCCGATCGACCCGCCCCGCAAAGTATTGATCGTGGGTGACCTTTTCACTGCAGAGGACCAACCTGGTGGACCACAAAACCTGATGGGAGCAGAGATCGAAGTCGTCAGTCTTTTCGATTTTGTTCGTTATGCCTATGCCGAAGTCATTCCTAAAGAAAAGTGGGGACAGAGCGTGCCAGCCGGAGCACCTGCAGGCGCTCCTATCTGGATGGTGCAAACCACCTGGCAGGGAGGCATTTCCCCCATCAATGGTGATACCACGGGGGAAACAGAGCGTCAGTTTCAACGAATCGGTATGGCACAGGATGATGGAAAAGTAACTCCGGTAGTCCCATTTGCGATCACCGACCTTGGTGATCCTGATAACCACCACGAGCTCTGGGTGGCAGGCCCTGGGGTGCCTTTATGGGTGGAAATGGATCCAGAAATCGTGCAAGACCCTCGCGGAGACCCCAACGCGGCAGATCGAATCTTCATTGCTCACCCCTAATTGGAACCTCGGTATAGAGAAGGATCTGATTGCGAAGTCTCTTTCTCTGAGCGGGCTGATGATGTGATTCAGGCTTAGGTTTTAGAGGGTGTCAAGGCTTGCGCGCAAGGAGGGCGTCGGCCGATTGGAGCCGATGCCTTGGAGGTTAACACCGCAGGTTTTTGGATCTGTTTCTTGGGCAGCAAATTCAAGCGACGTGAACAATCCGCAGGAACGGTACGGGCGGATGTTGAGGTTCGACTCCCTACGGGTGTAATACTCTTTTTAAAACTTCCCCACCACAGGTTTAAGAATATTGAATTCTTCGGGGTCATTCCCAATCTTTGATCAAGAAACCTGTCGAATCTTTCGATACGTTCATTATAAAGCTTTCCATAAAACACGAATCCATAGTTAAACCAAAAATCTTGCTTGAGAGCCTTATCTGAAATGATTCTTCTCGACTTGTTTTGGCCAGCGGAGTGGGCACCAATGATTGACGGGCAAGCTTACGGTGGAAACGGGTTCTGGCTCGCATAAAGTTTTCACAAAAGGGCCCTCTGGATGCGTTAGGCTATTCTCTGAGGCTATTGTAGAAATACCTCAATCCACTGGCACTTTATGTGCCAAAAGACTAGGTTTCTCACCAACGCCACAGGTCGTGAACTCAACTTGCATGATAGCGAGGAAGTGAACCGGATCCTGCAGGATTTGACTGAATCAAGTGCCGCATTCCGAGACCTGGTGCATGCGGGCCTTAAGAGTCAATTTTTTCATATTCGATGATCTCTATGAATGTCACAACATCAAGCAATGTCAGTCGGCGGGACTTTTTGTTTCAATGCGGAGCGGCTGTTGCTTCTGTCGCCGCTGGGGCGGGGTGCCGTCGATTGGATCGAGCTCGGCATGCGTCTGCCTCGCCGGAGAAGTTGTTATTCACCTCACACGGTCGTACCGCCATGATCCATGCGGATGGTTCGGGTTTGCGATACTTTGATTTTCAAGTGGCAAATCAAGTGACGTGGCAGCCTGGACCGCTGCTTTCGGACGGACGTCACATGATTTTTCTCAGCATGGAGGAGCGACGTGATGGACCTGGGCGACCGTTTGACAAATATTATCACCACACTCCGACGCACCTTTGGCTTTATGATTTTGAGAATGATCAGTTGACGGAAATCTGCACCCGCGACCGGCTGGCAGTCTTTTACACGCCTGCGTTGCTGCTTTCAGACGAAAGATTGCTGGTGCAGGTGGTCCGAGATGAAGGGGGGCAGATTTTCAGTATGAACCTGGACGGGTCGGATGCGCGCGCGTTCACCCAGCTCGGTGAAGGGTTGCCCTACGGTCTCAGCCTGCGCCCTGACGGTCAGCGGGTGGCCTACCATCTGGCGAGTCCACAGGGTTATCAAATATGGACGAGTGACCTGAACGGGGCTGACAAAGTAAAGGTTGCGGCTCATCCTGATTTCCTTTATTTCGGTCCCAGGTGGTCGCCTGACGGCTCATGGCTGCTCTTCCAGGCCTGCCGATTCAAAGCAGATCCCGGACACGATTGGAGTGATGTTTGCATGGCTCGTCCTGACGGCAGCGATTTGCGTATGTTGACACAAGATCAGTCCATGTGGTTTGGGGCCACTTACGGGAATCCTGAGACACGGGGAGGTGGTTCCAATATGGCGGAATGGACTCGAGCTGGTCGGATTCTTTTCCCGCGTCGGTTGCCCGACTCCAAAGTGCCATGGGAATATCAATCGAACCGACCTGACGTCGATCACTTTAATCGAGATTTCAAACCAGATCTTGCACGTGGTGGTACAGAGATTTGTCGTCTCAATCCTGCCGATGGTAAGATGGAATCAGTGACATCCAGCCTTCCTCCCAACTGGGATTTCCGTGCCAGCGAATCATCCAGCGGAAAATGGATCGCCTTCTGTCGAGCCGGGACAGGGGGCGTTCCAGAGCTGAATGTTATGGCTGCTGACGGGAGTGCTTCGCATGCATTGACCCGTGGATGGGAGGAGCGAGGTGTCGATCATCCTCGCTGGTTGCCTAGGAACACCTGATGCACCACAAGCCTGGTAGCCTGTGTCAGTTTCAACCGTTGACCTGCCTATGCAAGCGCAGCCGCCTTGAAAGTTAGTCTGAGCGGGTTGATGATGTGATTTAGGGTTAGGTTTCAGAGGATGGAAAGGCTTGGGTGCAAGGAGAGCGTAGACCGAAGGGAGCCCATGCCTTGGAGGTTAACACCGCAGGTTTTTGGATCCGTTTTCGGGGCGACAAACTCAAGCGGCGTGAGCCGTTCGAGGGAACGGTGCGGGCGGATGTTTGGGGTTCAACATCCTACGGGTGTACTATTTTTTCCCTCCGTGCAGGTTGGTAAAACACTGGAAATAAGTCACATGCGAATCAAGATGTTCACTTTATTCAGGCGTGGTCAGATCTACTACGCCAATAAAGTATATCTGGGTATAGTACGTCTAGCCACAACCGGGACAAAACAGCTGACTTAAGCTCAGTTGCTAGCCACAAAGCTCCTAGCAGAGCGCATCCAAGGCAGTGAAAGGTAACTGACTGTTTCTCAGTGGCTAAATCAGCATCGCAAATATGCGATTCATCCGGTCCATGCAAAGGTCCGTTGCCCCCGCGGACAAGAGAGCTCGCATACGCTCTATACCACCAGGACGTTTACCCACACGCTGAATTACCCCAAATAGAGTGGCATACTTTTCTTTTAAAAGCCGATCGATTAGGTGCAGTTTGTTCTCTTTTGACCACGCAGCTTCCATTATGGCAAAAGTTTCAAAAGATATGCTGCTTCCATCCCTCTCATGAGGTATTAGTAACTAGCCAAAATGGAAGTTGATACGACGCTGCTTCAACCTTTCCTTGAATATCCTTGGGGAGGCCCAATGCTGAATTGGTCTACTTTATGCTGCAGAGACTTGATGAAACATCAATGTGGATTTTTGATCGATATGGATGGAGTGATATACTCCGGGGGACAGCTGATATCAGGAGCCGCAGACTTCATTGGTGAGCTCCTAGAACAGGATAGGCCTTTCAGGTTTCTCACCAACAACAGCCAGCGAACACGCAGAGACATCATGACGCGTCTCAATCGTCTGGGTATTCCTGTCCAGGAAAAGCACATCTACACTTGTGCCGATGCCACTGCGACCTACCTGGCACGCCAAAAACCCGGAGGCACAGCTTATGTCATTGGCGAAGGAGGATTACTCACCGCCTTGCACGAACAGGGTTTTTCAGTCGTGGACCGTGATCCTGACTTTGTGGTGATTGGGGAATGCCGCACCTTCAATGCGGAGATGATGGAAGCAGCGCTTAATTTACTGATTGGTGGTGCCAAGTTGATTGCCACGAACCTGGATCCGAATTGTCCCACGAGCCATGGCATGCGACCCGGCTGTGGAGCATTGGTTTCCATGCTCGAACAGGCATCAGGCAAGACAGCCTTCAGTGTAGGCAAGCCAAGCCCGGTCATGATGCGTGGGGCAAGAAAAGAACTCTCACTGGATGCCAAGCGTACCGTGATGATTGGAGATACCATGTCCACCGACATCCTGGGCGGACACCAGCTTGGCTATTACACCCTATTGGTATTGAGTGGAACGACTCATAGGGAGGACTTGGCCTTTTATTCCTATCGGCCCGACATGGTAGTCGATTCGATTGCCGACATTCATTTGGACATGATCGATGAATGGCTGGGCCAAAGCACCTCATCCTCCGATGAGGAAAGTCAATTCTTTGAAGTCGCCTGAGGGTGGTCCAAACTGTCACTGAGTCGTCAGGATTGGCACGTCTCCTGTCAGTCTTTTTTTGATCGCGAACCCAGATCGGAATCATCCTCAAACTTACTCCACTGCATCCAACCATTTCCATGAGTCTTTGTTCCGCTTGGTGATGTTTTCATTGGGCCAAAGAAATACCCTCGATGGACCACGGGGGTCAGTGGTGTCAGACCTGCAAGAAGGTGACCTACCTGAGTGACCGTAAGATCAAGAAATTTTCCGATGGTGATGCCTGGGTTTGTGAGACATGTGACCTGTCAAACCTCACCACTTATGCCGAAGCCATGCAGGCAGTTTGGCTCTGCACGGGTAGTGCCATAGTCATTGTCCTGGTTGAAGTGGCGCTTTTTGGGTTCGTTTGGAAACTCAACTCCCAAGATGCTCTTTGATGGAGAATGGCAATCAGACCCGAATCCCGAGCTGATGCCAAGGTTCCAAGCTTCGGCATCCTGCTTATGACAATTAGGCCGTGAACTCTGGCTGCCCAGACCGCGACTTTTTGGCCCTACTTCCGTTGTCTATGACCTGAGTGATTGGGCTGTATCTCAAACCTCCCAGCCCTTGCGGTATTCTTTGGTGATGTATTGGTTGGCCTGCGGGTGATTGGTCACTTTCATCTGCTTGGGATCCCAGTGGATCTCCACACCAGCGCGCATGGCCACCTGACCGAGCAGCACGACTTCGGTAACGGGGCCTGCTTTGTCAAAATTAGACAGAGCTGGGGCCCCTCCTCGGCATGCCGCAAACCAGTCATCATAATGGCACTGGTGCCAGTCCTCACAGGTACCAAAAAGCTGAGGGACTTCTATGTCCTTGGCACGACGACCACTTTTCAGGGTGCCACCGCCGCTGTAATGGGTGAGCATCGTGTCGTTTTTGCCAATCAACAGGATACCGTTGGTGTCATACGCCTCTGCCGGGAAGAGTTCCTGAGGCGGTTTACGCCCGCCATCATACCAATGAAACTTGAAGGCCGGGCGTTGCTCGTTAGCCGGGAAATCCCACACGATGTGTGAGTGAAGGGGGGCGGTTTCGTCGGTTTGCCCCACGCCTTCGGCGACGATTTTTTCGGGGTCGCGGATGTCCATGGCCAGGGCTGCCAGGTTCAGGAGGTGACAGCCCATGTCACCGATGGCCCCAGTCCCAAAATCCCAAAAACCACGCCAGGCAAAGGGGTGATAGGCGGGGTGGTAGGGGCGCCAAGGGGCACAGCCAATCCACAGGTCCCAGTCAATGTGCTCGGGCACTTGAGGGCTCCCGCTCGGTCGTTCGATCCCTTGCTTCCATCGCCCCCCGGGTCGGTCTGACCAGCAGTGCATTTCCAGGATGTCACCTAGAACGCCAGCTCGGACAATCGCCGCATCGTGCCGCATCCTGGGAGATGAAATGCCCTGATTGCCCATCTGCGTGGCCACGCCTGCCTTGCGTGCAGCTTCGGTCAAGGTGCGGGCTTCCCAGACGGTGTGGGTGAGGGGCTTTTGGCAAAAGACATGTTTCCCAGCCTGGATGGCCTGCATGGCTGGATGGAAATGCATGTGATCAGGGGTTGAAATGGTGACCGCATCGATGCGATGGCTCATTTGGTCGAACATCACCCGGTAGTCCTTGAAGCGACGGGCTTTTGCGAAGGTTTCCATCATTTCGCCGCCATGCTTGTGGTCGACATCCACCAGTGCCACGATGTTTTGGGATTGGCAGAAGGTCAGGTCGGCCTTGCCCTTGCCACCGCAGCCAATGCCCGCAATGTTCAACCGGTCATTGGCTCCAAGTAATGATCGTGTTGAGACAAATGGAA
>JALRAZ010000333.1 GCA_023257935.1 Verrucomicrobiota bacterium | reverse complement strand
ATCCATTTTACCACCACCCATCACTCTCAAGATTCATGCGCTTGCTGGAGGGGTTTCTTGGACTGGTTCTTTGCCTCACGGCTTGCCAATTTCCAGGTGACCGAGAAACTCACATGCCTACTGCTGAGCGAGTCCCGGCTTTCCTGGACGACTCCCTGATCATGGCGCAGATGACCCAAGCGGTAAGTGAGGCCATGGATGAAGCCTCACCGGTAAGCATGAGTCAACTCATTGCCACCCTTCAAACCGAACCCACAGCCAAGGTCGCGCTTCCCAAAACCGCTCAAGGCACTTTGAGTGAGGTTCAAGAATCGATCACGATCGTCGGAGGAGTTTACCAATGCAACCGATGCACCCGTTGGCATGTGGCACCTTCCAGCGGCTTTCTCATTGCAGACGACTTGCTAGTGACCAACTACCATGTCGTCAATCAACCTTCCCATCAGGCCATGGCTGTGCGTTTATTCGATGGACGTGTGCTCATGGTGAAGGAAGTTGTCGCCGCTAGTCGGGAGAATGATTTGGTTGTGTTGCGCATCCCTTCGACAGGGCTCAAGCCTATTGCTCTGGGCGCAGCAGCACCGGTAGGCGCGCAGGTCGACCTCATCAGTCACCCTAAACAGCGCTTCTACACCCTCAGTGAAGGTCGGATTTCACGCTATTTCATCCGCCGACAAGGCGAGCGTCAGACCCCTATGATGAGCATCACAGCAGACTTTGGGAGAGGGTCCAGCGGGGCACCTGTGCTCAATAAAAAGGGACAAGTTGTTGGGATTGCCACCAGCACCGAATCAGCTTACTACTCGGAAGAAGACGGTCAGCAGAAAAATCTGCAGATGGTCTTCAAACATTGCATCCCTGTTCAACAATTGCGCAAGCTGATTGGAGGATAAACCTGGCAGGAGAGTGGTTTGTCCATGCACGCCAGCTCCCTTTGCCATGCATCCTTCAACCTCATCCTCCGAGACGGCCAAAGCCTTTACCCTGATCGAACTTCTGGTGGTGATTGCCATTATCGCCATCCTCGCGGGCATGCTCCTGCCCGCACTCTCCCGCGCCAAGGGCAAGGCTCACACCACCCGTTGCTTCAACAACCTTCGGCAGATGGGCATTGGGATACAGCTCTATGCCATGGATCACGAGGACTCGGTTCCCGGAGACACCTTCGGAGGTGGTTACTTCTTTGCCAACCTCTTGGCTCCTTACATAGGTCAGGGCATTGACCCATCGCAATTCCAACAGGGGGATGTGCTTTATCAGGCTTACCAGCAAATTGACCTATTCCATTGCCCAGGGATCCGACCCAAGCCTGCGCAGGTAAGGCCCTTTGCCCTGCACTACACCATCAATTCTATCGATTTCAATCTATACCGAAGCACAGGGCAATATGAGGCGACGCCGTTTCAAAAAATCACCACCATCCCCAACCATGCAGCCACTGCCTATCTGTGTGAGATCAATGATGACGGGGTGCTTTCACCAGCCGGTTACGGAGGGTGGAATGTCTGGGATCGGTCCCACACGACCTATGGACCCGGCGGCAAAGCCAACAACAGCCCAAGAATGATTCGGTATGATGACAATCGGCACGGAGGACAAACCACCTTTGTCTTCCTCGATGGCCACACCGAAACCCGCAACCTGGCTGATGCTGTGAGTGACCGAGGGGTTCCCTTCTCCTTGTTCAACCCACTACACCCGGAGAACCTTCCTCGGTAGAGCTTGGGCGCGCTGATGGACTACCATGGCATTGAGCAGCCCCGAGCAACCTATCACATGAACCAGAGTTTTACCGGATGAGCGCTGCTGAGAAGGCCGAGGTCTCGATCATCCGCAAAGGATCCACCCCACAGCGTCGATGCCCTCATAGAGGGAATTCACGGTGGAGTCTCTCAGGGTGGCGGTAGGTGTATCCCATGCTCTTTAGGGTATTCAAATGCTGCATGAGGCGCTGTTCAAACCCCTTCCAATCACGCAGATCGGCAGGGCTCCAGGCCACTTCTGAAAGGGCACACATCCGGGGAAGGATCATGTATTCTACCAATTTCCAAGTCGGCATGCGCTCAGTCCAAATATTACCTTGCACCCCGAGAATGTGACGGGCTGACTCGGCATTGAGGACTTCTGGAATAGGTTCATAAGCATAAAGCGTGTCAATAGGGATACGCCCCAAGTTGCCAGGCTCCTCAGGTTCCTCACTCTGCCGATAATCAAAATAACAGTGGGTCGTGGGAGACATGACCACATCATGCCCCATCTGCGCTGCCTTGATCCCTCCCTCGATGCCCCGCCAGGACATCACTGTGGCAGAAGCTGGCAACCCACCCTCAAGGATTTCATCCCAGCCCAGCATGCGCTTACCTTTGGACTGCAGAAAATCTCCCATCCGACTCACAAACCAGCTCTGCAGTTGATCCTCATCTTGGAGCCCCTGAGCCTTTATCTGGGCCTGACAATCCGGACAATCCTTCCATCGCGTCTTGGGGCACTCGTCGCCACCGATGTGCACGTAGCGACCAGGGAAAAGTTCGACCACTTCAGCAAGGATGGTCTCCAGGAATTGAAAGGTCGATGACTTGCCAGCGCAATAAACGTCATCAAAAATGCCGCAAGTATTGGCTACTTCAAAAGGCCCCCCGCTGCAGGAAAGTTCAGGGAAAGCAGCCAGGGCTGCCAAGGCGTGGCCAGGCATTTCGATCTCCGGCACCACCTCGATGTGCCTTTGCTGCGCATAGCGCAACACTTCGGCCACATCCTCTTGGGTGTAATACCCTCCGTAGGGCTGACCGTCCCGATCCCTCCAGGCTGATACATCGTTCAGGGCGGGATAGGCTTTGGAAGCAAGACGCCAGCCCTGGTCATCGCTCAGATGCCAGTGGAAGGTGTTCATGCGGTGAAGCGCGATCAAATCCAGTAGGCGCTTGATTCGATCAACAGGATAAAAATGCCGACAAACATCCAGGTGCATACCCCGCCAGGCAAAGCGTGGAGCATCCTCAATGACACAACAGGGCCAGCCTCCTTGATCCAGAAGCCCAATCAAGGCCGCTGCCCCACGCACGCAACCTGCCTCGCTGCCAGAAAGGATCACGCCATCCGCTCGAATCTCCAAACGATAGGCTTCGGAAGACGTGTCATGCTCCAAACTCAATTGAATCTCGGCTGCCTCTTGAGCGGACTCCCACTGCAAGGAGGCATCTTTCTGTGACAACCATTGCCCGAGCAAGGCCACGGTGGGATGGAGATCATCCGTTGGGGTGCCCTCAACGCGAATCCGCAACACAGAAGGAGCATTGAAACGCCCGGCCTTGAGTTTCACGTTTTGGGGCAGAGGGATCAACGCGATGTCAGAGATGGTATCAGTCATGAAACAGGGGGTTTTGTTTGAGGGGCCTTTTTGGGAAACCAGTATGCCACAGCGATGAGGCAGGCAGAGCCGATCATGAGTAGGAGGACTCCCAGCCAAAAGGAAGGCAGTATCGGGTTCGCTACAAAGGCATCTCCGATGATGAGTTTCCCCAGCCCAATAAGCCATAGGCAGACACCGGCCGAGGAAAGCACCCAAAGCAGAAGACTCTTTCTATTGAGGGGGGAATGAACCACAAAATCGGGAGTTTCCTCAAGCACCAGGCGATGGATTTTTTGCCAGCCTAAGCCTCCCGCCTGCACCCGCCGATGGAAGGTCTTGAGCACACTCAAGTCAGTGGGCGGCGTCAACCATGTCGCGATCAGGGCCAACAACACGCTTAGTGGAACCGTAACCAGCAGACTGAAAGGAAAATCAAACAGGGAAGCGACCGGTATGGCCAATGCGGTTCCCTCCCAGAGCACCACAGTGGACTGAGCCACGGTAGCATCTTTGAAAGCATACATCAGCAGTGAAAGCCCAAGTAGGGAAAGTAGGCAAACCAGCTCAGACCAGGCATTGATACGCCACCAATACCATCGAAGCAGGTAAATGACCCCGATGCCCCCATTGAACCCTGCCAAAAAGAACCAAGCGTCGGAGACAGTGTTCATGAACAGTGCCACCAGAATCCCGGCCATGGCAATCAACAGGGTTGCCACAATCCCCCACCCCACGTAATGCGTTTCCTCAAAAACAAAGTCCTGCTGCCCGGTCTGCCGACGGATCCGTCGCTCCCGCATGGGGGCCAGGAAGGGACGATAGACATCGTTGATCAGATAGGAGGCCCCCAGATTGACCCAAGTGGAAATGGTCGACATGTAGGCGGCAAACAAAGCGGCCACCATCAGGCCCAACAGCCCCGTTGGCAGCACTTCCAGCATGACGCGGACATAACCCGCCTCAGCCAGGGCCCCACTGGGCATGCCCCCATCTGGGTAGGCAGTGTGGGGAAACATCACCGCAGCCACAAAGCCCACTAGCAACCACGGCCACATACGAAGCGCGTAATGCGCCACCCCATACCAAAGATAGCCCAAGGCCGCCTGACGCTCATCGCGTGCACTGAGCATGCGTTGTGCAAAAAAGGACCCCCCCTCGGTAAAGGCGTAGGACCACCAGAAAACAAGGATAAGGAGCCAAAATTCAGGTCGTGTGAACAGGCCATATTGCGCCGCATCAGCTTGAGGGAACAGGGCCATCATCGCACCTGCGCGATCACTGCCGTAGAGGGCGTTCATTTGCGAAAAAAGCGACTCTAGCCCCCCCACCCGTTCCACTGCCAACCAGGCCAGCACCAAACAACCCATCATGGCGACCCAGAATTGGATAAAGTCCGTCACCATCACTCCCCACAATCCACCGATGGCGGTGTAAGCTACCACGATAAGGAACAAGAGGAAGAGCACCTTGTATTGGTTGACTGTCGAACTGACCAAGTAGATCTGATGTGTCAGCTCAAAGGCGTCCCAGCTCTCAGGCAGACCCGAGGCACGCAGGTCGAGCAACTGCTCAGGTTGATCCAGCGGCAGCGCAGCACTCATTGGGAGCTGCTCCCAGCCTGCCTGACGCCGCTGCACTGACTCCTCAGTGGTCTGGCTGGCATCGTAGGAACCAAAAGCACCCGATTGATAGGCGGACCAGAAGGCGGGCTGCCGAAGGATCCCATGCTCATAGGCAATGGCCATGGGCTGCAGGTTACCATCATGGACTGCTTCCTTGAGTTGTGGATGCACCTGACTGGAAAGTGGGGTGGCCACGACGAGCCAGAGCATGAGCGAATCGATGATTGGCAGGCGGGGGAATTCTGGGACGGTGTAATTAATGATCACCGTCATGGCCTTATTAACCCAGCCCATGTTGACGCAGCCAAAAGGAAAAGCTAACCAGAGTGCCTTACCGACTCGCAGGGCGTTGGCTGATCCTCCAGAATAACGCTGGTAGACAAGCTCCATGTCTGTCTGTGGGTTGGCCCGCTTCCAAAGCGGCGCAAAGAAAAAGACCCCCAACATCGTGATGGGCACCATGGACCACCAAAACCAGTTCTGCGACAGCCCCTTGGTCACCACCCACCCGGTCAGGGCTAGGGGTGTGTCCGCTGCAAAGGCGGTCGCCACCATGGAGGTCCCCAGCATGAACCACCCCATATTGCCACCTCCCTTGAAGTAATCCTCCGTAGAGGATCGGGCCCTTCGCGACAGGAAAAAGCCGATTAAGAGGGAGCCACCGACAAAGAGTAGGATGATCAGCCAATCCAGAAAAGAAAGGGGCTGTGATGGCATTTCAGGCGGCATGATGGAGAATCCTTGGGCTAACTTTTCAAACGCTAGAAACAAGTCTCAAGCATGACCAGCCTTTTGTGCATCAGCTCGCCCAAAACCCTTCCTTAAGGCCTTTTTGGGCACTCCTAGAATCCGGACTCAACTTTTGATCTTGATCCAAGCCATCATGGCGAAGGCCCCTTGATAGGGGCTTGGCAACCTGCAAACGATAGGTCAAGGTTTGGGCCTGATGGTTTTTTCAATGCCAGCCCTGCCATGAGAACACCCTTGATTCAGCGCCTCCATGACCTCGTGAGTCACTTCCGACGAGATCGCCCTCTTCAGCGACAAGAAGGGTGGGCCAAACGTTTTAGCACACTGGCAATCAGCTTTTTGGGGCTCATCATGGTGACTTCAGGCTGCCTGAGTCCAAAACTGGAACGAAGGGAGACCATTCGCTACGGACAGCGTAAGGGCCATGATCTGACTTATGAGCTCATGCAACCCAAGCGCTCCAACGGTCTGGGAGTGGTCGTCATGGTCAGTGGAAGCTGGAAATCCAACCCTGATTCGTTCACACCGAACATCGGGCGGGCGTTTTTGAAGCGGGGCTACACCCTCCTCGCGCTTTCCCATCTATCCCAACCCAAGGCCACCATCCCAGAAATCGTTGAAGATGTGACCCAAGGCATGCGCCACATCCGGCAACATGCCTCCGATTATGGCATTACAGACAAGTCTCTGGGGGTCACCGGTGCGAGTGCCGGCGGGCACCTCGCTCTGATGATGGCCACGCGCGGCAAGGAATGGACCCCAGATGGAGATCCAATGGTGCATGCCGCTGCGGTCTTTTTCCCAGTGACCGACATGCATCGACTCGGGAAAATAGAAGAACGCCTGGCAGATGGGGGGCCGCCGGAATCCTTCCGAAAATATTTT
>JALRAZ010000115.1 GCA_023257935.1 Verrucomicrobiota bacterium | reverse complement strand
TGAGGAGGGCTGCGGCGGTCATCATGCTTGAGAAATAAAGTTTGAGGCTACGCAGAGTCATAAGATGGCGAAAACTTTGAGCTGCCAGCATGCCGGCCACCACCATCAGCAGGTAGATGGCTGTGAAGGAAAGCTCGATTGGTGTCGCAAGATGGCTCAGAAAGCCAACGCTTGCATTGATGGCTGTGATGGCCATGGATGTTTGGGAAGCCATCCGAAAAGGCATCTTGGTCAGGATGGTCATGGCAGGAACCAACAGGACTCCGCCACCCACACCTAGCAGACCTGTCAGGAAACCGACCGTGAAACCAACTAAGGCGCAGCGTCGCCACTGGCATCGATGGACAGGTGGCACGTGGCTGGATTCCGATTCGGTCTCGCGGGTTCGCCAGATGGAGAAAGTTGCCAACCCCATGAGCGTGATCATGGCGACCATGAGTGTGGTTTCGGAGAGGTGATGGGTAATGGATGCTCCCAGAGGAGCTCCCAGAGCTCCCATGCCGCCAATGAGGAAAATGGCTCTGTGGTGTAGGATGCCACGTTTTCGTCCCCACCAAATACCCAATAGGCTGGCGATGGCGATCACGAGTAAGTTCACCTTGATAGCCTGCTCGGGTGGCATGTCGGCCAGATAAACCAACAAAGGGATACCCAATACCGCTCCGCCTCCCCCCACCAGACCCAGGGTCATCCCAAGCAGGAGGCTGAGTAACAAGACGGAAACCAGTGTCATGGGTTGATGGCGCAAGCCGAGGGGCGTGAGGTGCGTCGATTCCAGGGAGCCTTGGCAAGCAGCATGCCCATACCGCATGTATCGGTGATGCCAGCAAAAACCAAGCCCGCTCCCACAAAGCCAGACAGGCCTATCCCCCAGGGATGCACCCACCTTGCCAAGCCAATTCCAGTGAGTATCAAGAGCCCAGCGGCTATGCGCACCTGGCGCTCCAGCGACATGACCGATGCCTTCTTGTCGACAGGCAGCCCGTTGGCCTGCCATTGATTGAGTCCTCCTTCGATGACCTGAACCTGCCAGGCTGGGTCGTTATTCAGGATCTCGGCTGCTTTGCAGGCTCGGTTGCCGGATTGGCACATGATCAGGATTTGGGTCGGGGTTTGCTTGCCCAGGTGCTGTCGCAAGGAGGCTGGGGATAATTGATCCAAGGGAAGGTTGAGGGAGCCTGGAACCTGCTGACCGGAGAACTCGAGAACGGTCCTGACATCCAGGATCATGGCATCCTGGTTGGAGAGATGTGCCGAGGCGGTCTGGGGTGATATAGTTTTTAGGGGGGTATGTGTGGTGGCTTTCATGTTTGGTTTTTCAAGATGGGTTCCCAAAGCGTGACTGGATGCACGCCATGATACTGCTTAAGTGAGGTTCTTTGACCGAATAGTAGGCCTTGCGACCCTCTCGGGTGGATTCAAGGAAACCGCATCGCTTCATGAGCATGAGATGTTCAGAGGCCATGTGGCTCGGGATGCCACAGGCCTCGGCGAGTTCTCCTACCGTGTAGCGATCTTGGAGCAGCATCTCAATGATTCTCAGCCGATGAGGGTGGGCCAGAACCCGCAGGCATCCTGCGGCCTGTTCCATCTGATCAAGCGACATCCATGGCGAGTTTGCCTGCTTCATAAATATCAAAGTATCGTAACATAACGATAAGTCAACACAAAATAATACAAGGTATAGTTCCCCTGACCGCCCCTACCTCCGGGCAGATCATCGAATCGGCACGATGCCACACCAGGCTCTGAGATGGACCCCAGGCCAATGGATGATTAAACGAGCGAGGATCAGGCTTTCATCTGGCTAGCTATGTGCCACCATGAGAACCGGAATGAGCCAGCCCCTCAAGGAACCGGGTCAAGGAACCCGTCCCGGCAGCGTTACGCTGCCTGGGTGTGTCTCCCTTTTACCGGGTGCTACCCAAATGATCTATGATATGGGTTTGGAGAGCGCGCTGCATGGGGTGAGCTGTTACTGCCCCCCGAAGGCTCAGGCCCAGCATTCAATCCTACTACGTGACTCAAAGCCCAAGGGTGAGCGCTCGGGCTCAGGTATGATGCAATGTGGTCAGCTGTGGCTGGATGTGGATGCCTTGCTGCGAGCTCGCCCAGAAGTGATTTTCACCCAGCAAACCTGCAGTGTTTGCCTCCCCGATGCCCACGAGATGGCACAGTTACTGAATCGAATAGGATATTCTGCCAACCTGGTTTCCATCGATCCCACCCGCCTGGAGGACGTGTATCAAGCTGCCAACCTGATCGCGACTGCACTGGGTCAGGATGAGCGATCTCAAAGCTATGTGAAGAGTCTCCGATCCAAGGTTCAAGCCTTGGTGACGATGCGGGAGCAACAAGCATGCTCTTTACAGGAAGTGGCCTTCTTGGAATGGGTTGATCCTTTCTTTCATGCCGGCCACTGGATCGCGGATCAGATTGAATTGGCTGGAGGTCAGGATTCCCTGGCCAGGGCAGGAAAAAAAAGTGAGGTCGTGCCATGGGAACGTCTGATGGCATATGACCCATCATGCCTTCTGATCGCTCCCTGTGGGTAT
>JALRAZ010000079.1 GCA_023257935.1 Verrucomicrobiota bacterium | reverse complement strand
ACCTTAGCGAGCACACCTTGGTGTGGTTCCTATCTGATAATGGCCCTCAACCTGGTGAGGCGGCGCGATCCTATCCCTATCGTGGCCTTAAGTGGGATGCGTTGGAGGGAGGGACCAGGGTTCCTTCCATCGTGAGCTGGCCTGGCCAGCTACCTCCCGGCCGAACCTTGAAAACGCTCATGGCAGCGATCGATGTTCTGCCCACTTTGGTCGAAGCCTGTCATCTGACCCTGCCATCACCGTCTTTCCCAGCGCTCTCATCGCTGGATGGGGTGTCTCAATGGTCTGTCATGACGGGCGACCTATCTAGCCCGCTTCGCCATGAATTGCTTTATTGGCATGGGCAAAAAGGTTTGCAAGCTGTGCGCCAGGGGCGGTGGAAGCTTTTTCCTAAAGCCATGGACGCTGGGTTAGAAAGCCTGTCACAAGGTGCTGCCCTCTTTGATTTGGAGCAGGATCCTGGTGAGGAAAAAGATCTAGCATTGAGTCATCCAGCTAGGGTGGAGGCGATGCTTTTACGCTATCATCAATATGAAGCGGACCTCGAATCGCGAGCTATTGGATTGGGGAAGCTTCCTTGAGGCTGCAGGTTTTCCGCACATCTTCCGACCTATCAGCGAAGACGAAAGCCTTATGGGGCCAGGTCGGGGTGAATGATTTCAAGGGACTGAGAGGCTGCGGTCTGGAAGGCGTGTTGGGTCTCTTTGCCTTCTGGCCATTGAACGGTAATTTCAAAAGGTGCCCCAGGCCTTTTCACGTAAATCGAGGATATGGACTGGCTGAGGTAACCGCTTCCCGCACGGATTTCGTGCGCCCGAAGTTGACCCTCTTTTGTGTGAAGGGTGACTCGCGCGCCAATGGCTTGAGGGTTTCCTGGCATGCCTTGGAGCTTCAAACACAAGGGTTGTGTTCCATGAGTGTGGGTTTGCTGCAGGAGGAGCAGTCGATCGTTGTTCTGAAGCACCGCTAGGTCAGGCCAGCCATCTTGGTTGGCATCACAAAGGGTCATGGCCTTGCCATCCCCTGGAATGATGATGCCTGACTGGGTAGCTGGTATGAGCTCGAGCCTCCCTTGGCTGTCGAAGCTACCCGCCAGACCGATGCCCGTGCGCCATATGCCGGTTTCGGGTTCTCTGGAGTATTGGTTCTGGGCTGCAAAGAAATCCAGTTGGCCATCCCCGTTGACATCGCTGATGACCATACCAAAACCAGGCGCTATTTGAGCCGCGCTGGGAAATTCAATCCATTTGAAACGACCTTCACCTTCATTACGCCAAAGGCCTGAACTCAAGTGAGTGGCTTTCAGCTGCACGGCCTCATCCAGATAGGATTGGGGATAAATCTGCGTAAGATCAGCTTCGGCAAAATGCCGATAGCTAGGGAATTTTTCTCTCAGCCATGGCATGGAGGCCGATGCAGTCGCGAGGCCTCGTATGGGCAGAAGCTTTTGCTGATAGACGTAGGACTCAATCAATCTGGGACGCCTTGAACTGTCCATCGGCCCTGCGAAAAGGCGAATGGGCGCTTTAGAGGAGGGCCTACCATACTTGGTGTTGAGCCCTGCATTCAGGGCAATGATGTCCATGTCGCCATCACTGTCCACATCGGCGCTTTCCAGAGCGTTCCACCAGCCATGATGGCTCTGCATGGCGCTGCCTGCCGAAGCGAGCTCAAGGGTCGTACCTTGGTTGAGCCACAACTGAACCGGGCCATATTCCAATGCAATGACCAGATCGATGCGTCCGTCCAGATTGATATCGCTCCAAAGCGCTGTGGTCACCATCCCAGCCTCCCTGAGTGCAGGCGCCCATTGCTCTGTGAGGTCTTCGAAAGTTCCCTGGCGGTTGATAAGGAGCCGACTGCGAGGTGTGGCTGGATAGTTTCCAGGGACGACTCGGCCCCCGATGAATAGATCCAGATCTCCATCACCATCCACATCTGCTGCGGTGGCACAACCACTGGATGATGCTTCCGATGGCATCCGGCCCGCCGGAGCGACCGTGAGCCTACCCTGGCCATTGTTGAGGTAAAGGCGATCTTGCAAAATGGGATCCCCAGGGTTGCATTCGACCCCTCCACTGGTGACCAGCAGGTCAAAATCCCCGTCTCCCTCGCAATCAAGCCATAGGGCTGCCATGTCTTCATGCCGTCGATGAGCCGAGAAGACCACTTGATTCATGGTATCCTTTGTGAAGTGGCCTCGGCCGTCCTGTAGGAAAAGCGATCCAGGTTGGCCTGAGGGCCCGCCAACATAAAGGTCATCCAACCCATCGCCATTGGCATCTCCCCATGCCAGCCCGCTGCCTAATCGTGAATGCATGGCTGGTATGAGCGGCTGTCGTTGACGATCATCAAAAGCCTGTTCGCGATGGGCAAGTTGCAGACCAAGGGCTTCGGCTTGTTCCTTAAACAGGGTGGGGCCCACATCCTCTTGGATCGCGTGGGTATCAGAAGGCTCCACAATCGTGTAGTGCTGGTTGGATTCCAGGGGGCCGAGATGCTGGGTTATGCCCGATGGCCACAGCACTGAAAGGGAATCAATGGTTTGATCAGAGGCTAGGCCAAAGTGCGTCGTTGTCGTATTGCATGACATGAACCCGGTCATGGGATTAACCAGTCGGCTTTGGGTCCCAGCTCCCATGCTGTTGATTTTGATGATTGCTCCAAGGCCCTTGGTGTTGCTCTGCTTGCCAACAAGGTCAATGAGGACGCGATGACCCTTAGCGTGATTTTGATAAACGCTGACTGGTTCATCAAGGTTGGCAACGATCAGGTCGAGGTCGCCGTCACCATCCAAATCTCCATGAGCGGCTGCGTAGCTCATGCCCAGGTGATCAAGCCCCCAAGCTGGGCCGGTGGCTTCGAACTGCATGCTACCAAGGTTCTGGAAAGCCAAGTTATGTTCCCGAAAGGCAGTTTGGTCCTTCCAAAGATCCTCTTCGGTTTTGCCGATCATCATGGCCAGTGAAATGGGGTGATCAGCATCGGTGAACATCCGTGAGGAACCATTGGTGGTGAACACATCAACCCGGCCGTCGTTGTCGTAGTCGCCTAGTTTCACCGCCCAAGTCCAGTCTGATGCAGAGAGCCCAGAAAAGAAGCCTGTTTCCAGGAACTGGTCTGTGCCTGTGTTCACAAATACAGTGTTCCGCGATACCTGGCGTGGCCAGGCATTTTCAAGGAACCAAAGTCGGTCGCCCATTTCACCCATCGCCAAATGGCGCTTGAAATGAGTGGTAGCTGCCATGTCAGCGCACATGAAATCTAGCAAGCCATCATTATTCAGATCTGAACAGTCAGCGCCCATGGATGACCAGCTCGTGTAAGGCATCACTTCTGCAATGACATCGCTGAAAGTGCCATCGCCATTATTGCGATAGAGATGGTCTGGGTCGGTGAAATCATTGGCAACGTAAAGATCGATCCAACCGTCTGCGTTGTAATCCCACCACGTTGCTGAAAGCCCATGACCCGCTTCAGTGATGCCCGCTTCTTGGCTGACCTCGGTAAAAGTGCCATCGCCGTTGTTGCGGTAAAGACGATCAGGACGCCCTGCGGTATCTGCCGTGTAGCTGCTGGGGCCTGTTTGCCGGAGGTAATAGTATTTTTCAAAAGCAGGCAAAACAAAGGGTCTGCCGTTGCTGATGCCGATGGGTGGCTTGGTTGGACGACCACCTGGTCTGACGTAACGATAGGTCAAGATAAAGACGTCCAGATCCCCATCCCGATCGTAATCGGCAAAAGCTGGCATCATGCAGGCATCTGTGAGGTTCAGCCCGAAATCATTGGCGGCTTCGACCATGGGTTCATTGGGGCCCTGGTTTAGGAATAACAGGTTTGGGCTGTCATACTGGCAGACATAAATATCCAGGTCGCCATCTTGATCCACATCCACCATGGCCGCGCCGGTGCTCCAAGCATTGGCGTGTGTCGGCAGGCGCATTTGAGTCGTTTCGGTGAAATGCCAAGTCCGATCCTGTTCGTAAAGAGCGCTTGGTCTGGCCGCTCCAGCTAGGAATATGTCAGGACGTTGATCCTGGTTGATGTCCCCAATGGCTATACCGCCACATGTGGAGGATGCATAATAGAGAAAACTCAAAGGATGCGAATCATCGAAGGGATTGGTGAAGTTCAAGCCACTTGCCTCTCCTGTCATGGTTTCAAACAAGGTGGCGCCATCGTAAGGGGGTGCTTGGATCAGGGGACGATTTTGAAGGGGTGGGTCGTCCAGATCCGCCGCGTTGAGGTTGTAGTCACGCCCATAAAGACAAACCAGTCCCACCAGTATGAGCCAGGAAGGGATCTTATCTGTCATGATCGGATTAAAGGGCTTTGATGACAAGGAACTCACGTTGAATCAAATCTGGGGCTCAGTTTTGAGCCATTCGACATTTTTTTCATAGCGGGCGAGGGTTTGGTTCTTCAAGCCAGTCTCGCCGATTCAGCCACCGAGGCAATCCTGCTTCTCTGTGGCAAAAGGGCGCGGACGCCTTGTGCCTATTATGACGTCCTTCAAGCCTCAGGTCTGCAACAAAACATAGATGGCTGTCCGCAAGGATATCACAAAAAAAAGATTCGCCTTAGAAACTTAACAAGCTTTAATGCATTAATCCCATTCAAATTCTACCTAATCCATTATGAAACATAAAGGAGTCCCTTCACTATTATTCAGTGCCTGGCATCAACTGATCTTAAGCTTGCTGCTTCTCTTCTCGTTACATGGGCTTGGGCAAGAGACTGCTCGAATAACCGACTCTGCCGACATGGCAGATAGCAGTGGTGACATTGCCGGCATCGGTGCCACCGTTATTGGAGATTTTCT
>JALRAZ010000028.1 GCA_023257935.1 Verrucomicrobiota bacterium | reverse complement strand
GTATCAGGGGAGCCACCCACTCCAGCCCAAGTGTCGCCCAAGTCAGTATTTTGAGGCAACCCGGCCAGTTAACGAGAGCCTTGCCGATGGGGGTCGCATAAAGATCATTTGAAAGGCAGCCTTCCAGGGCTCTGCCACTCAGCCAGTCCTCGTTGCTTTTCAGAACGGCTGAACAAACATAGACAAGCAGCATTTGTAGCATGATAGCGAGGGTCCCTATTGAGGGAATCAGCCGATTAACGCTGGAACCACCTTGGGCTGTCTTTGGCAACCAGGGTAGGAACATGCTCCAGAAAAGAAGCATCCGCATCAGGGTGTCCCCTCCATTGAGTAGTGGCCAGGTGGCGTTGTGTAGGGAAAGGGTGAGCAGCCAGGCTGTTATCAAGCAACCACGAACCCTCCACCCGATGATGATTCCTATCGCTGAAAGGATTAGCAGGATTGCAAGAAACCAAGGGTAGAGCATCGACTGGCTTGCTAGATGGAAAGACCAGCTCCACTCCTGACTCAATTCCCTCAAGAATCGGTGGGGAATCAAACCATGGAGCCCATCCACCTGAGCCGGATCACTCATTCGTAGGATCACGTCCCATAGCAGGCATGCACCGAGCAGCCAGCGAAATAGGATCAGAGACCTGGGATCAATGATGAAGGCCAGCCTCCAGAATAGGGTAAGTCGGCCAGGTGTTTGATTGCCTGCGGACTGAATCGATTCTGGCGGCTGCTTGCTGGGTTTCATGCCTGAGTGGAAAACGGATCGTGCCATGGCCCGGTAAGGTGTCCAGCATGAAAGCCATCGGCTGAGGGCATCGTGCAGTGCAGCTATTGAGCCTGCTTTCCGCTGGTATCAGCCTCATGGCTTTGACTCACTTGAGCCATCCCTACTGCGCTGGGTGAGGAAAGCAATAATGGCTGCGGTTTCAGATGGTTCAAGCGTCCAGCCGAATTGAGCGGGCATCAGGGAAACCGAATCTTGATGGACCTTGGCGATGCGGCTCCGAAGGAATGTTCTAGACTCTCCACCAGGAAATTGCAGGGTCACGCTGGTTGGGGATTCTGAAGCCAGGATGCCGATGACATCGGCGCCTTGCTTCATGGATAAGCGAAGGGTTTGGAACCCCTGGGTGATGGTCTCGTGAGGGAAGAGGATATCGCGTAGAATCGTTTCTGGTGCACGCTGGAATTCTGAATCCAAGTTCGGACCTACTAGGGAGCCGATCCCTTTGGCTTGGTGACAACTTGAGCAGTGCTCAGTGAAAAGTGCTTCCCCGCTTGGTCGGGAAACTTCCTTCTGACTCAAGGCTTCGAGAAAAGCTGGCCACTTGGCTTCGATCGTTTCGAGGGTGGCGGCATCTGGGGCCTGTATGGCTTCGAGCTCAAGCCGCTGCGGAGCTGGTTTGGGATCAAGAGCTGAGCGCAGGATGGCCAGATAAAGGGTTTGGGATTCCCCGTGAGCCAGACTTTTGACCGCAGCGATCGCCTTGTGTAGCTGGATCCTGTCCTCTCGGGTTGCCATGAGGGCGACGAGTGACTCACTGATGGGGCTCCCTGTTGGATTGAGCCGCAGCAATCGGCTTAGCAGGGCATCCTCACGCCCGGCACTCGAACTGAGAATGGCCAGATCCATCCAAGGAAGACTTCTGTGCTCAGTAGCCAGGTAGGCCAATCCGTTAAGTGCCTCAGTTTGTTCGAAGGACCCTAGACTGAGCGCGATCTGGATGAGCAAGCGTGGTTCATTGATATAATGGGTGACATCCTCCAGCCATCTCGCAGTCTGTTGATGAACCGGATGCCCTGCAGGGTATTGATCCCCCACGCGCAGGGCATGTCGGCGCACCGCCCAGTTTGGATGATTCAGGGCCAGTTCCATGGATGCTGCATCGGTCTGCCCTAATCCCTCAAGGGTATACAAGGCAGCGATGGCACTTTCTTGCCGTGAGCTTGTGACCAGATGATTTAAGATCTCATCCCTGGCTTCGGTAGCACCTTGTTCAATTAAAAGGCGTTGGGCGCTTTCGCGCTCCCACACGCGCTCACTTGCCAGCATGGATGCCAGCTGGCGGGGTTTCAAGCTGGACGGGATCCTAGCGGTGTGAGGAGGGCTTTCGGAGTGAGTCAATCGCCAGAGACGTCCATGATGCATACCGTGATTCAGACCATACTGCTGTTGCAGGTAGCGTGGGATGGCTGAGTAATCCTCAATGATTTCTCTGTAGAAGTCGGTGATGACAATGGATCCATCGGGTGCGTGAGTCAGGTTCATGGGGTGAAACCAACTATCCTTCGATGCCAGGAATTCATGCTGGTTGGCGGCCGCCTGGATGCTGGCATGGGTTTCGGCAAGCAATTGAATCTGCCCCTCACTCCATTGGGAAGCGGAGACACTCAGGATATCGCTCACCCGGGGCGGTAACGCCGTGGCTTGCATACGGAAATAAAAACCGCTGGCGTTGGTGCCGTTGACGATTTTCATCAGTAACCGGTTGGGGCCTTTGCGTAGGTTCAACGGGATGATGTCCTGGTCTGGCGCCGCGCTTCGGTTGATATTGTTTTCATGAATCTTCCTGCCATTGAGCCAACATTGAATGGCGTCGTTGCTCCCTAGGGAAAGGAAGAGCTGCTTGTCCTGATCCGCCTCAAGGATACGGCGCAGGTAGATGGCCGATTGCTCAGGGAGTCCAAGATCGATCACTTGCCCATCTTCAAATGAGGGTCGTGATTCCCATCGATGGCCCTGAAGGTTACCATCCCAATCCCACTGCTTTTCTGGTTCAAATGCGGTTTCCAGTAACGAGCCTCCATCCTTTTTGCGCAGTGGACCCAACACTTCCCACTGGCTTGCCTCAGGTAGCGAGGGCATGGGTCGTGTCTTTTGTGCCAGTGCCCACTCAATCACTTCGCTGGCGCCTGCTTTGGCGCCACCGCGGAGAAGGTTCAAATGAGTTCCCTGCCAGTGAAGGCTTGATTGGTGAATGAGGTTTTGCGCCGGTTCGCAGGAAAAATTCGCTCCGTGATAGGCAACTGGAAAAGCCGTGTCTCGGTAAATGAACGGCGAACAGGCTGAGGTGAAATAACCGCTTGGAATGGATTCGGCTTTGCCGTAGCGCTCGGTGTAATACTCAGAGAAACCAGGGTCTTCATAGCGGCGGGTCCGCCAGGGGTGGGGGCTGGATATGGGAAACGTCTCCTGATAGCCAGCGGCATTGCGTTCGAGTCTCCCAACCGATAAGAACGGGTTGCGAGTGAGGTAACCCCAGGGAATGGGAAGGACCTGATAGCCGGGCGTGCCTGTGCTGATGGTCAACCTGTCGCCTTCGGCGGTGAAGGTATGCCCGAATGTCCCTGTGCTGCCTTCGACAGCTTCGATAGCACTGCCATCGGCCCTGATCCGGAAATCAGTGCGTCCGAGGTTCACGGGTTGGTCCAGGCCAGGTCCGGTAATCTGATCTGCCCGGCCACCACCGCCCAAGTAGATCCAATTATCCAGCCCCCACTGAGGCGCATTAATCCGGCGTTCGAGCACACCTTCCTCGAAACCTGTGAAGAGGATCTCTTGCTGGTCGGCCTTACCATCACCATCGTTGTCCTTGAGAAAGAGAATATGGGGCGCACAGGCAACGATGAGGCCTCCTCTGGCTGCTACCATGCCAAAGCAGGGTGGTAGGCCATCGGCAAAAATTTGTGCCTGATCCATCCTCCCATCACCATTCAAATCACTGAGGAGCTTGATCCGACCGTAAGTACCCGACAGGGCTTTTTCCTTGGCCGCTGGGTCGGCTTGAATGCGCCGTACTTTGCGATCGAGTTTACCGGTTCGGTTCAGTGCTTCGATGTCATATTGTCCCTCGAGGTTGTAACCATGAAGTTCACAGACATAGAGCCGGGAAGAGGCATCCCAGCATACTCCCGAGGGTTCTTCAATCAGTGGTTCTGAAGCCAGCAATTGCAGTTCAAATCCCGAGGGCAGTTCAAAGCAAAGGAGACTTTGCTCCGGAGACAGGGCAGGTGGGGCATCATCGGCTGGTTCGATCTGTGCTCCTGCCTGCGGGCTTAGGCAAATGAGCGCGCAGCCGAGGGTGAGCATCGGAAAGCTGGAGAGCCGTTGCATGCCTCATTTATAGCGTTTGTGTGAAGACGGGCAAGTCCGTGGGGTCTGTGACTCACAAGCACTGGGACCCCTGCATCGTTCAGGCTGATAAGCTATCTCAGGAAGGGCTGATGGAGGGTTAAGTTGATCTTATAGATAACGAGAAAGAATCGGTCCCAATTTCTGGATGGTTGATTCTGGCCACATCGAGCGCTGGGTGATGATGGCGTGTTTCAGGGCATCGTGTTCGGGCCAGCTGGCCAGCTGAGGCATGCGAGGCAGCAGGCCGAGCAGTAGCGCTTTGGCGGTGCCTGCATTGCGATGCAGGTTGTCGATAACTTGTTCGACTGTCACATGATCGTGATCTGGATTCCACGCATCGTAATCAGTCACCATGGCCATGGAGGCGTAGGCAATCTCAGCTTCTCTGGCGCATTTGGCTTCGGCCAGATTGGTCATGCCAACGACCGAAAGGCCAGCCTGGTGGTTGATCACTGACTCGGCGCGGGTGCTGAAAGCAGGGCCTTCCATGTTGAGGTAGGTCCCTTTTTCGTGGTGGTCAATACCCTGCTCCCTGGCGGTCTCAATCATGAGTTTCCTTAGATGCTCGCTAATCGGGTCGGCAAAGGCGATGTGGGCGACAATGCCTTCGCCAAAAAAAGTGTGTTGGCCTGACTGCTTTGTCTTGTCCACAAATTGGTCGATGAAAACCACCTCGCAAGGTTTGATGTCTGGTTGCAATGATCCCACCGCACTGATGCTGATGACCCATTTCACGCCTAGATACTTCATGGCCCAGAGATTGGCGCGGTGATTGAGCTCTCCTGGAAGGAGCCGATGCCCGCGTCCATGGCGTGGGAGAAAGATGACTTCTCGCCCTGATAATTCACCGACGAGCAACTCATCAGAGGGATTACCAAATGGGGTGTCCACTCGGGACCACTTTTGGTTGCTCAGCCCTTCAATGTCATACAGGCCACTGCCTCCAATGATTCCAATGCGATCTGCCATGCCTGGATTATGGGTGGGGCCTTCAATCTGACAATGGAAAACCCATGTCTAAAATGGGAATGACAGGCTAGCTCGTACCTCAGCGATCTGATGGACAAAGTTGTTTTTATCACCCATCCTGGTGACATGTTCGATATCATTGCAATGCGCTTTTCTCGACTGCTCCCGCTTGCTCTAGGGTGGCTTTGCCTGGCCATCCATCCATCCCTTTCTGCTCAAACACCTACTCTGGAAAAAAGTGTCAAACCCGGCATTAATGACAACTTTCTCCAGGCCGACCTGCAAGTGGGTGAATGGGTTGAACGGTTTGAGCGAGAAGGACGAGAGGTTTATGATTCTCGTCTGGCTGTGCTCGAGGCCATCGGCATTAAGCCAGGTGAAGCCATTGCCGATGTGGGAGCTGGGACCGGACTTTATACCGGCCTGTTTGCCGATGCAGTCGGGTCTGAAGGCAAGGTTTACGCCGTGGACATCGTGCCTATTTTTCTCTCCCGCATTCTGGATCGCGCCAAGGAGACGGGCCGAAACAACATTGTGACTGTATTGGGTGATGGGAAGACTTCAGCCCTGCCCGAGGGTAGTGTTGACAAGGTCTTCATTTGTGACACCTACCACCACTTTGAGTATCCCCAGACCATGCTGGCTTCCTTGCATCAGGCCCTCCGACCTGGAGGAGAAATTATCCTGATTGATTTCAAGCGCATTGAAGGAACCAGCTCAGAGTGGATCCTGAGTCATGTGCGGGGAGGCCAGGAGGTATTCAGTCAGGAGATTAAGCAGGCTGGGTTCAAGGAACTTGGCTCACATGCACTGCTGAAAGACAATTACATGCTTCGGTTTGGCAAGAAGCCCTGACTGGTGAAGGAGGCTCAGGGCCAACCGCCTTCTGAGGTCGACTTGCATCGCCTCCCTCTCAGCCAGAGCCTAACAAAACCGTTGAAGTTTCAGTGGGGGGCTTATTAGTCTCCTCCTCGGGCCAGAGAGCAGACCAATCACGCCGCTTCCTTGTCCTCACGTCTATGCTGCTGGTCATCGATAATTACGATTCGTTCACCTACAATTTGGTTCAATATCTGGGCGAAATGGAGGTTGAGATGGAAATCCATCGCAACGACCAAATCACCCTTGATGCCATTGAAGCTAAAAAACCTGAGCGCATCCTGATCTCACCTGGACCATGCTCACCCAGAGAGGCGGGCCTTTCTAATGATATCATCCAGGCTTATGCCGGAAAACTGCCTCTTTTGGGAGTGTGCCTTGGCCACCAGTGCATTGGTTACAGCTTTGGGGCGGAGGTGGTCGTCAACTACCGACTGATGCATGGAAAGATTTCCCCTGTCATCCATGATGGCAAGGATCTCTTCAAGGGAGTTCCAAGTCCCGTCAATGCCACACGCTACCACTCGCTTGTGATCAAACCTGATACCCTCCCTGACTGTTTGGAAGTCACGGCTCAAACCGAGGAGGGTGAAATCATGGGCATCCGCCACCGGGATTTCCCGATCTGGGGGGTCCAGTTTCATCCAGAGAGTATCCTTTCCGAGCATGGTCGTACCATGTTACGAAACTTCCTTGAGCTGGGTTGATTCAATAAAAAGGCCGACTTCCACTTGGAAGCCGGCTTTGAAATGAATCCAGAGGGGAAACCTTCTGAAGGGTCGTCAGGAACCGCTTAGCCGTTACGACGGCGCCGTTTAAGATTCAGCTGA
>JALRAZ010000286.1 GCA_023257935.1 Verrucomicrobiota bacterium | reverse complement strand
AGCCTGAAATCCCTCCCTTGGTAGCGATAGGTCAATCGCTTATGGTCCAACCCCAGAAGGTGCAGGATGGTGGCATTGAGATCATGGATGTGCATCGCTCCAGGAGTGTGACGATCCTTACTGGGCTGTGGGGTGAGCGGGTTGCCATCCGCATCGGCGATGTTGTAGCCAAAGGCATCGGTTTGCCCGTAGGTAATACCCGGCTTGATACCCCCGCCTGCCATCCACACAGTGAAACAGCGAGGATGATGGTCGCGGCCGTAGTTGGCTTCAGAAAGCCCACCCTGGCAGTAGACGGTACGGCCAAATTCCCCACCCCAGACGACGAGGGTATCTTCCAGCATGCCTCGCTGCTTGAGATCCTTAATCAGGGCTGCGCTGCCTTGGTCAATATCTTTGCATTGAGACTCATGCTCAGTCGGGAGATTACCATGAGCGTCCCAACCACGGTGAAAGATCTGGATATTGCGAACACCACGTTCAGCCAGACGCCTGGCATTCAAGCAGCAGGCAGCGAAGGTCCCCGGTTCTCGGGCTTCCTCCCCGTATAGATCAAAGGTTTGCTGGTTCTCATCTGAGAGATCCATCAGTTCTGGCACCGAGCTTTGCATGCGGTAAGCCATCTCGTGCTGACGGATCCTGGACAGGATCTCTGGATCACCAAATTGCTGAAATTGTTGTTGATTCAGTGCGCCAAGGGCATCCAGTTGGCGGCGACGGTCCTGAGAGGAAATCCCTCCAGGGTTGTTCAGGTAAAGCACCGGATCTCCCTGGTTACGCAGGAGAATCCCTTGATGGTCTGATGGCATGAAACCCGTACCCCACAACCTGGCAAACAAACTCTGCTCGGGAAATTTGGACCGTGCGTGCATGACCACATAGCTGGGGAGATCCTCGTTGAGGCTGCCCAAGCCGTAACTCAGCCAGGCACCGAGACTGGGTCGACCAGGCACCTGGCTGCCTGTTTGAATATAGGTAATGGCAGGATCGTGGTTGATCGCCTCGGTGTAGGTCGAGTGAACCACACAAAGTTCCTTGGCTACCGTGGCCGTATGGGGAAGCAGCTCACTGACCCAGAGACCGCGATCATTGTTATCGTGACGGGTAAAAGCATATTTGCTTGGAGCGATGGGGAAGCCGTTTTTCTGATTGGCCGTCATGCCAGTGACCCGCTGCCCGTCGCGAATATGCGCAGGCAATTGCTGATTGAACCGATCCTTAAGCCCAGGCTTATAGTCCCAAAGATCTAGATGACTGGGACCACCACTCATGAAAAGGTAGATCACTCGCTTGGCGCGCGCGCGGTGGTGCGTGCCCTGCATGGGGAGTGGCGTATCCGAGGCAGCCAGACTCCCGGCCCCCAGCAAGTCTGAGAGAGCAAGGGTGCCCAGACCCAGAGCCGAGCGGCCAAAAAGCTGACGCCGAGTCATCATCAGGTCTGCTTCGATGAAAGGATTGGGAGAGGTCATGATATGCGAAGGATCTTGGGTAAAAGCGTGATCAGTAGAGCAAAATCGCCGCGTCACTGGCCATCACAGTAGCAGCTAGTTGAGTCCAAGCAGCGTGCTCAACGGCGGTGAAAGGCTGAGGGTCGCGACCCATTTGTTGCGGCACCAACGCTAGCGCATCCTCTGGAGACTCTTTGTAGCGATCCATGCTAGCCTGCAGCAGCTCCAGGCAAGCTTGCCGTTCAGCTGGTTGAGCTGTGCGGCTTGCCAACAGGGTAAAGAGATAAT
Source organism: Verrucomicrobiota bacterium (assembly GCA_023257935.1). Lineage (GTDB taxonomy): Bacteria > Verrucomicrobiota > Verrucomicrobiia > Limisphaerales > AAA164-E04 > UBA7971. The sequence continues at coordinate 3,715 of JALRAZ010000286.1, read as the reverse complement.
CCAATCGCGATTCATCAGTCCACCGATCCTTGAGAAGCCGGCTACCGAGAGCGCGTGCCATCTCAAGGCGTTGGGATTCATTCAATAATCCGAGAGACTGTAAAGGTGTGTTGGTGCGCGAACGCCGAATACAACTGGTTTCACGGCTTGGTGCATCAAATAGTGTCATCATCGGATGAGGGCTGGTCCGCTTCCAATAGACATAAAGACTTCGACGATAGACCCTGCCAGAGAGATCCTGCTGGTATTGCTTGGTGTTGCTTGCAGGGTGCGCCATGGCCAACCACATACCAGCTGGCTGGAAGGGTTTGACCCCTTCTCCCCCCATGTGCCCGTCGAGGATACCACCGGCCCAAAGCCCCATGTCCCGCAGCACTTCGGCATCCAAACGATAGCTCGGTCCTCTAGCCAGCAACTTGTTTTCGGGATCACTTACATCCTGCCTCCATGCCGCACTCTGACGGAAAGTGCGACTGGTGACCATGAGTCGGGTCAACTCCTGAAAATCCCAACCGCTGTCTTGAAACTTCAGCGCAAGCCAGTCAAGCAATTCAGGATGCGTGGGCTGCTGCCCCTGGAGCCCAAAATCTTCAGGGGTGCGCACCAAACCCTCACCGAACAATCGAAGCCATAGCTGATTCACAAGCACCCTCGCCACCAGAGGATGCTCTCCGCTGGTCAGCCACTGAGCTAGCCCAAGTCGGTTTTTGGGTGCCTCGCTGGGAAGATCTCCCATGATGGCCAACACCCCCGGATTGAGAGGATCGCCAACTGGCTGATCATATTCTCCTCGATGCAACAAGCGGGTAGAGCGTGGTTTTTTCAGATCAGTAGCGACCAGGGTGGTGGTGAAATTAGCCTCTTCCATGGCCATGGCATGAGCAAGTGATGACGCCTCCTGCTGGCGAGGGTGATCGGCATAGGGTCCCAAGCGGTCCGCCAACCGCTTGAGCTTCACTGCGGCATCAAGCTGATCCCACCCAAGCTCGGTCTCACCGGATTCCCAGGCAGAGCCCAAGCTCACCCTACGCTCGGTAGGCACCTCCGAGGCGGCCATCTTGATCCACACCTTGTGTTGACCCTGGGCGATCAGCAGTGACAGCGAGTGATTACGAAGATCCGCTGATTGGGCAGTTTTCACCGAAACAGGATTGCCATCCAGTAATAACTCCGAATCTGGCCCTCCAGAAAAGGTCACCCATAGGGTTTGTGTTTCTGGAGAATCCAACTCGAAGTAAACCCATCGAGCCTGCCCAAGCTCGGGAAGGACTTGACGATCCCCAGCTGCAAAACCATGCCTGTCCGCCTTGAGCTCCTCCATCGCATCCAGGTTGGGTTGAGGATTGTCAATTCCCTGAGAAGCTGAGAGACGCCAGCTGGATGTCTCCCAACTCCCAATACCTTGCTTGGGACGGCGGGAGACCTCGATATCTTGGGCCAATTCGGTAAGCAAGCTCGATCGAGCAACCGATTGGGTCTGCCACCGATCCCATGACTGTTGGTTTTCAGGCACCCTAAGCACCGGGCCATAACCGTAGGCATTCCCATCGAGAGGACTTTCCGAGGTGCTATTGAAAAAGCCCATCAGCTCATAATATTCCTGTTGGGATATGGGATCATATTTGTGGTTGTGACAGCGGGCACACACCATGCTCATCCCAAGAAAAACCGTCCCGAATGTTTCAACGCGATCAAAATTGTTTTTGGCCTGAAATTCATCAGCGATGGCACCTCCCTCGGCTGTCGAAGGATTCATGCGCACAAATCCTGTCGCGATTTGCTGCTCCATGGTGGCGTTCTCCATGAGGTCTCCAGCTAGCTGCCAGGTGATGAACTGATCGAACGGCAAATGGTTATTGAAAGCCCTCACAACCCAGTCTCGGAAAGGGTAGATACCCCGGCGATTATCCAGATGCAGGCCATGCGTGTCGCCATAGCGAATGGCATCGAGCCAGTAACGAGCTTGATGCTCACCATAGGCTGGATGCTCAAGCAATTGATCAACCCAGCGCTCGTAGGCATCGGGCCTTGTATCGGCAAGGAAGCGTGCCAGAGAAACAGGGTCAGGCGGCAAACCGGTCAGGCTCAGCGACGCCCTGCGAGCCAGGACATGTCGAGGAGCCTCCTCGGCAAACGAAAGATCCCGCGAGGTCAATTGCCTGGCCACAAAAGCATCGATTGGATTCTCATGGAGTTGGAGCTCCGCTTCCGTTGGCTGGGAGGAACGCTCAGGCTTTAGAAACGCCCAATGCCGCGCGTAGTCACCCCCTGAAAGGATCCATGCCTCAATCAATTGCTTTTCTGCTGCGGTCAACTGGCGGTCGGCATCCACAGGGGGCATGGGGTCCCCTGAATCATGGATTCGATGAAGGACTTCACTTGCTGCCAAGTTGCTAGGGTCAATCGCACGATACCCACCAAGATCTCGGGTGGCCGCTTCCCTGGAATCAAGACGAAGCTCCTTCTCATTCTTGGTATCTGGGCCATGACAGACAAAGCACTTATCCGAAAGAATGGGTAGGATTTCCCGAGCAAAGTCCGGCTTCTCAGCCATCACTTTAGCCTTGAGCAGAGGCATGCATGCAGCCAGCAGAGCCAAGAGCGAACAGGTTGGATGAAAGACCGAGAACATAATTTGAGAATTTAGGCAAGGCCTGGCAGGAAATCAACCCTACCATGGGAAAGAGGTCCCCCTTATAGAGAAAGGTCCCTCACCCATTAAGGCACTCCCTCGATTTGGGACTCCAGAGCTTTAGCGCGAATCCGATGGGCCTCAAAGAGTTGAGTGCGATCAAGCTCTCTGAGTGACTTGCTGGCCTCGGCAACTTTTCCAGCCCGCCACATCGCCTCACTGGTGCCAAGGTGATACAGTGCCAAATGAACTGAATCCAAAGCTGGAAGCTGAACGGCTTCAGGCCAAGGAAGCGATGATTCAGATGGGTTCAGGAGGATAGCAGCGGTAGCCAGAATCACCTTTGCTCTGGCTTTCTGGGCAGTTCTGACCGCAGCCTGGTTATCAGATACAGCCTGCCACCCAGCCATGGCCTCCTTGAGTCCTTCAGTCGTCAACACAGCAAACTCCAGCTCTCGCCAAGCCACCTCCGTCTGATTGGATCGATCCTGCAACAGGCTCTCGTGAGCACGACGTAACTCGGCTTCATTCTGCGACTTGATCGCGGCTTGATAGAGCAGGGAGACATAGCCGTCATCTTCGCTCATCAGCGTCTCGTGTGCTCGGAGGAAGGAGAGTGCCCAGGAACCCTGATCACTCTCCAGGAGGATAGTCGACATGGCAGCCACCATGGAGGGAATGCTCAGTGGGGTCTGCTCCATAAGTTTGTCAAAAGAGGCCTTAGCACTAGAAATTCTGCCCTGCTGGGCCTGCACCAAGGCCTCGAGTAAGAAAGAAAAAGGCTTGATGCCACTCAGTCCAGAACGCTGACTGCGCAGTCCCACAGCAAGCGCTCCAGTCTCTTCCCACAGGGATGCCTTCAGTGACAAATGACCCAGTGCTACCCAATATTCGGCATCTAGGGCGAAATGGTCCTCATTCTTTTTGACCCATTCAACTGCCTGATCATTGAGTCCCAGGGTTTGAAAAGCATCAGAGATCACCCTCAATTCATGCAGGTTGGCTGGTTGAAAACCCACCAATCGGGTCCAGTATTGGAGGGCTTGAGCTTTTGCCAGCTGGTGAAAGCCCAGTTGATGCAGC
>JALRAZ010000525.1 GCA_023257935.1 Verrucomicrobiota bacterium | reverse complement strand
GCAACAGGTTTTGGCCCCGTCCAGAAATCGCGTCCCTGTCGGTAGGTGCTCATACCAACCACTCTTTCAGCGTTGTCCCCGGCATACATGAAAAAAGCCAGCCCGAGCTGTTTTTGATTACCAACGCAAGCCGCGCCCGTTGCCTTGTTTTTGGCCTTGCTCAGAGCGGGACGCATCATGCCCGCCAGAATGGCGATGATGGCGATGACCACGAGAAGTTCAATCAGGGTAAAAGCAGCCTGTCTGTTGTTTCGCATGCGGGTAATCATCCTTCCAGATTCTGCTAGGAAACGATGACTGTCAACCTCTCTCTGCTCGGATCCAATGAGACTTCAAGCCGCTTAAGGCTGGCCTCAAACCCTGTCATAGCCCAACATGTTGCCTCATGCTTAGTCGACCCAAAATAGGAATCCTCGGTTCGGGAAAAGGTTCCAATATGGTGGCACTGCATCAAGCTGTTCAGGAAGGTAGGCTTGATGCAGACATTGCCCTGGTGATCAGTGATGTCCAAGAAGCTGGCATCCTTGAACAGGCCAGTAAGATGGGCCTCAAACACATTTATTTGGCTCCTGGACCCTATCGAACCAAGCTGGATGAACAGGCTGAGTTAAGTTACCTTCAGCATTTGCAGGGTGCTGGAGTTCAGTGGGTTGTGTTAGCCGGATTCATGCGGATACTTAAAGGTGAGTTTCTCAGGGTTTTTCATCACAGAGTGATTAATATCCATCCCTCGTTGCTACCGTCTTTTCCGGGTCTCGAAGCCTGGAAGCAAGCCCTTGACTACGGGGTGAAGTTCACTGGCTGTACTGTTCACCTGGTGGACCAGGGTATCGACACCGGACCGATCATTATGCAGCAGACCGTACCTGTCAGCGAGGAAGATACCCCCCAAAGCCTGCATGCTCGCATACAGCAAGCCGAGCATGAAACCTACCCGCTTGCGGTGCAAAAGGCCCTCCACAGTCAATTGAAGATCCAAGGCCGCCTGTGCACTGCCGAGGAGGCTGGCTGAACTTTTGGGATTGAGGATTTATGAATCTCCCCATGCCGTATCACCACTTTTTAGCTCAATGCAGCAAAAAGGATTGGAAATACAGTGCCGACAGGCGTTATGACATTTGCAGTCGTCGTGAACCCGCCTCGTTTGCCTCCTTTCGGTAAGCATTTTCAGCCGAGCGCATGGTCGCGGCAGGACCTGTCATGAAATCAAAAACCAAACAAAGCAGAATTCTGAAACTGGGGCTTCCCAAGGGAAGCCTTCAGGAGGCTACATTTGAAAAGCTCGCCAAAGCTGGTTACAACGTGAAAGTAAGCAGTCGCTCCTATTTACCCTACATCGATGATGAGGAAATGGAGGTCAGGCTCATACGGGCCCAGGAAGTCAGTCGATACGTTGAGCATGGCTATCTGGACTGTGGGATCACGGGACATGACTGGGTGATCGAAAATGGTTCCAAGGTTCATGAAGTAGGTGAGTTCCTCTTCAGTAAGGCCACGCGCCAGGCTGCCAGGTGGGTCTTGGCGGTGCCAGAAAACTCGACCATCAAAAAACCAGCCGACCTTCAAGGTAAGCGGATTGCTACCGAAGTGGTCAATATCACCAAGAAATACCTGCGAAAGCACAAGGTGAAAGCTGAAGTGGAATTCTCTTGGGGAGCAACCGAGGTGAAAGCCCATGAATTGGTGGACGCCATAGTGGAGATCACGGAGACAGGTAATTCTTTAAGAGCAAATAAGTTAAGGATTGTTGATACGCTCCTGACTTCCACGCCCCGACTGATTGTTAATCAGGACTCTTGGCGGGATAAGTGGAAGCAAAAGAAGATAGAAACCTTCTCCATGCTTCTGCGAGGTGCCTTGGATGCCGAGTCCAAAGTTGGGCTCAAACTCAATATTCCTGAAAAGAAATTGTCAAAGTTATTGCAAAGTTTGCCTGCTTTGCGTAATCCAACCGTCTCTAGTTTGTCGCTGACTGGCTGGGTGGCGGTCGAATCCGTCATTGATGAACGGATTGTCCGAGAGATCATTCCTCAGCTCAAGGCCGCTGGAGCCGAGGGTATCATTGAGTATCCTTTAAACAAAATTGTCTATTAAATCGCTAACATATGGGTTCTATTAAGAAACGTCGTAAGTCGAAGATCAACAAGCACAAGCGCCGCAAGAAGCTACGCGCCAACCGGCACAAGAAGCGCACTTGGCAGAAATAGTCTTCTGCCTCTTGCAGGCGCTTCGCTTTAGGTGTCTATTATTGAGGTGTTTCGAGCCGTTTATCATCGCTCGAAACCTATACCCTATGCATAGTGAAACGCCCCATTTTCTGACTGGGCGGATCTGCCTGCTTGCAGGCATGATCCTTGCCCACCTTTGTGTCTTCTCTCAAGAATCTGGTCAAGATTCCGCCCAGCAAGCCCCCGAGGCTGCCATCACACAAATCCCCTCGAAGGAACTCGACCCTGCAGGGGTGAGTGCCAAAGCTCTTGCCCACTTTGCTGCAGGGGTAAGTCACCAACGAAACGGGGAAACTGCCTTGGCCATGGATCAGTTTCGTTTGGCCGTTTCAACCGACCAAGGAAATGCCCAGTTGGCCACGAGAGTGGTTGAAAAATATCTGCTGCTCAAGGAAGGCGAAGAAGCAGAGAACCTTCTGGATCTCATCTTGGAGCGCGATGATGCCCCGGGTAAAGCCTTTGAGCTGCACGGGATGATGATGTTGGCCCAGGGGCAGGAGGTCATCGCCGCTGGGCGATTTGAACAGGCACTGAGGCTTGACCCTTCCCTCATTTTCTCCAGACAGCAAATCATCGATAGCCGAATGGAACGTGGCGATGAGGATAGGTGCTTCCAATTGATTAGGGATGCTGTCGGACATACCACTTACGAGGTTGATGATGTGACAGCCCTGTTGGGTATGTATTTAAAGTTTCTTGTGATGCGCCCGGAGCGGCTAGAGGATCTTGGGCAGTCTTTGGAGTCCCTTATTGTCAAAGCAACTGAGGTGGCTCAGGAGGAGCCCATTCTCGAACTCGCCATCGCGGATCTGCTCATGGTCAGTAAGCGATTTGAGGAGGCTGAGAAAAGACTTCAAGAGCTGTTGGAATTGATCCCGCCGGTGCTCATGGCAAGGGAAAAACTCATTGATCTTTATATCCGTCAAAATGCTATCCCTGAGGCCATCCAGGAACTTGAGGCTCTCGCAGCTTTGGCCCCGGACAACCCAAGGCCGCTCCTTTTGATGGGATCTCTGGAAGCTGAGCAGGGCCACATTGAAGAGGCGGAACGTTTCTTCAGAAAGGCTATGGCAGCAAGTCCGGCCTTTGATGCCCCATATTACGAGCTCGCTGCTCTCAAACTGAACGGAGGAGAAGCCAAAGAAGCACTGGAAGTCTTGGATGAAGCCAGGAACAAATTGCCTAAAAGTTTTCTACTGGATTTCTACACGGGTTTAGCAACAAGTGCTCTAAGGCAGTATAGCCAATCACTTCAATTCTTGCGATCAGCTGAAGCCCAGGCAGAGGATGGAGATTCGGGGCGTTTGACAGGCTTCTTTTACTTCCGCAAGGGCTCAGTGCTTGAGCGTTTGGGGCGATTTGAGGAAGCAGAAGAGTCTTTCCTGAAATGCTTGGAAAAGAACCCTGAAGATGCCACCACCTTGAATTACCTCGGCTACATGTGGGCTGAGCATGGCCAGAAGTTAGAGCAAGCCTCCCGGTGGATAGAACGAGCCCTTGAGCTGGAACCGGAAAGCGAGGCTATTTTGGACAGTATGGGATGGGTCCTCTTCCAGCAGGGGAAGCCTGACCAGGCCTTGCCTTATCTTGAGAAAGCCAAAGCGAGGCTAAAAGAGCCAGATCCAACGATTCTTGATCACCTCGGAGATGTTTACCAGGCGCTTGATAAGCCTCTAAGGGCCAGAGAAGCATTCGAGCAATCCCTGCAGATTGAGTTCAGTGACAAGGTCTTCGAGAAGTGGACACAACTTGATCCCGACTCCAAACAAGCTGTCCGTATTCCAAACCCATAATGCTACGTTTTCAGCGATAAGCATATGCATTCATCCAAGCGTTACACCATCGAGGAAGC
>JALRAZ010000520.1 GCA_023257935.1 Verrucomicrobiota bacterium | reverse complement strand
GGACAACAGCAAGGTTAAATTCCTGGACCTGATGGGATTCGGGCAGATCTCGAATCAATTCGAATGCCTTGCGAAAATGCAGGAGCGACTCATCCATTTTCCCAGCATTACGTAATTCAAGGGCGTAGTTATATTCGATATTAGGATCTCCCTCACGCGTCTCGATAGCCTTCTGAAGCATCATGAGGTTACGTTCGCGCTTACCCTTGGCCTTGATCACATGGTCCTGGTATCCATAGTGCTGGATGGGGGTGCTTCCCAAAGTTGTTTCGGTATCCCACTGTTGATTCAAAGCCACTATATGGGCATGGATCTGTTCGTGGATAGCTCCCTGATAGGTAATCCAGGGGGCATTGCGAAACAGGCGCGGGACAAAACCCCTTCCATATTCGTTCGCACCATGGTTGTAAATGGGTAGACGCAGGCAGAGAGCGTTGGGCTTTTTCAGATCCTCTTTAAGTAAAGGAAGATCCTCGGCTGCAAGGCATTCATCCGCATCCAAAACCAGGATCCAATCACCGGTCGCATGCTTGAGGTAGATGTTTCTGGCTTGACTGAAATCATCTTCCCAAACCGTCTCGACCACCTTGGCTCCCTTGGACCTGGCTATCTCAACGGTTTCATCGGTTGAGCCAGTGTCGACTACGATGATTTCATGAGCGATGTCCTGCACGCTATCGATCGCCTGACCTATGAAAGAGGCTTCATTCTTGGCAATCATGCACACAGACAAACGGTCTCTGCTACCAAAGCATCGGATCGGGCTCAAGGTGAGAAGCAGCGGGCCTGCCTGCATGGCACTTAATTCGTCTTCCAAAAGCTGTTTAAGCTCCCATTTGGGTGTCATTTGCTCAAGTGCTTCAACGCAGGACTCCACTTTAGACTGGTCACCAGCCAGAAGGGCGATCTTGCCCATCAGGTAGACTGCTTCAGGATTGAAGGGACGTCCGAGGATGGCCTGCTGAGCATACTCCCATGATTGCTCATACCGAGTTTCGGCAAATTCCTTATCGGCCTTGACCAAGCATTCCTCAGGAGTCAACCCTGTGAGCATGGCTTGGCTATGGTTGCGATCCTGTGACACGGCAGTCGATTGGGACTCATCACCGGAAGTCGAAAAGGCCACTGAGGTGGGTGCCTGCCCTGCAAAATCGCAGGCACAGGCCTTCCAGCTATCACATTGATTCTCCAGTTGCTGCAACGAATCCTGACTCCAGGCCTGACCAAGGCTAAGAAGGTATGGCTCAGGCTTAAGTTCAGAGAGGCCCTGCTTTTGCAGCCAGATCAAATTCGACGCGGCTTGCTGGTTGGATGAATCTTCCTCTAGTGCCTTCTTCAAGCAGTGAGCGATGAAGGAGAGATTGCCGGCTCGAGTCTGAGAAGCATCCTGATGCCAGGGAGCACGGTAATGATAGAAGAAATGGGCAAGGTCGGACCACAGGGCAGATTTCCTCGCCGAATCTAGCTGGTTTTCACCATACAGCCGGCCAATCTTGATGTGATGGATGTAGTGATTCCTGGCCTGATCAGCCTCCTTCAGGGAGACCTGGCTGGTATCAGACCCAAAAGTAATCCCTTCATGGTTGTAGAAATGCAATGAAAGTTCTTCAGGGACGTGAACAGCTTTCAAGCCCAGGGAAGCAGCGCGAAGCAAGGCTTCAAAATCGCCAGCCGCTTTGAACTCTGGGTCAAAGCCACCGACACGCACCAAATCCTCTCGGCGCCAAAATTGAGTGCATCCTGAATAACACACCGCAAAAGCAAGACCGGGGTGATAATCTGGGTAATGGATTTGCTGGGTGATGTGATTGGAAGGAAAACGATCATTGGCTACGGAGCTGTAGACGATATCACCATAAGCCAAGGAAGCGTCAGGCCTTGCATCCAAGGCTTTCATGAGCACTTCAAAACAATCTTGGCGGTGACCATCATCGGTGTTGGCATTCACCACATATCGTCCACGTGCCGCAGCCACTCCCCGATTCCAAGCCTGATAAACAGTCTCTCGAGCTTCAGTGCGAAGGTATCGGATGTTGGGATGTCTGGACTGATAATCCTTCACGATCGCACCCTCATTCTCAGGCGAACCACTATCTATCACAATGATTTCAAGCTGATCTCCCAAGGACTGTGCCAAGAGGTCATCCAGACATCCTTTGATGAAGCGTTCGCTCGCGTAGGTCGAAACGATGGCGCTCACCAGAGGCTCTGCATCACCTTCGCTTTGGGTGATCGGATCATTGCACTGTGCTTGGGAAGGTATGGCAGATTCGATGGCCTGCTCAATAGGTAGGTTTCCATTGCTTTGCTGGTTGAGCTCTTGCTCTAGGGCGTGGATACGTTCTTGGGTATGATCCCTTGCCTCCAACTCCCCAGCCTGCTCGAAACAATCTGCCAGAATACTCAGGGTTGGGATATGCGCATGATCTCGATTCAATGAACGAGCCAGGTAAGGGGCAGCCTGAATGTAATCATTTTTCCTCAGGAAGTAGCCGGCAACGAACCGACACACCTCGGGATCATCGGTAGAAAGACTCTCAACCTTGTCTGCGAGCCTAAGCAGGGTCTCAAGATCTTCCATTTCCACGCACCCACGACAGCATGCCTGCAGGACTTCAAGAGAAACCGAATCGTGATTCACCGCCGCCCGCCCCAAGTGGCCCAGCCATGCAAAGTCCTCCTCTGCCAAGGCGGCCTGAATCCATTCCACAAGTTGAGTATGATCCAAAATTGAGGATTCAACAGCTGGGCGTATCGGGTGGCCCAATGTGTCCGTTTCGTGGCCATTGTTGGGTTCATGATTCTGTCCAAGCGTTTTCTGGGGCGAGTTGACCGCGCCAGGCATTGAATCAGTTGTGGATTCCAACCCAGCATCTTGTTGCTGGATAGCCTCGATTCGGGCCCGCGTGGCCTCCACCGCTTCAAGCTCGCCCGCCTGCTCAAAACATTCGCTCAGGGCCTGAAGGGTGGGCAAATCCTCAGGATCTCGTTTCAAGGATCGAGCCAAGTAACCGGCTGCCTTCAAAGAACGTCCATGGTTCAGATGATGGGCTGCGATCAAGCGATAAACACAAGGGTCGTCGGCACTCACCGCTTCCACTCTCTGAGTCAGCTCCATCAGAGTTGACGCCTCGTCGAGTTCGACACAGGCCCGGCAACAGGACTGCATGATTTCTAGCTGCACATCTCCATGCTCGATAATCATGCGTCCTAAGGAGAGCAACCAGGAGTAATCCTCTTCTTCCAATGCTGCCTGCACCCATCCGATCAGCTCTGGATGCTTCAAGGTAGCTGCCACGGGGTTTTCTCTTTTCATTGAGTGCAAGGTCCCATTGACATGGGTTTTCGATGGCTCATCCTTTAGCGGCTCAAGCGATTGGATCGGCGAGGTAGACTCACCCTGCTGAGCATCGTGCTTCATGGCCTGACGGAGCGAATCCAGCCTTTCTAAGGTCAATTCCCGTGCATGATGCTCACCAGCCTGAGCGAAACACTCAGCCAGAGATTCAAGGGTTGGTTGATGGGCGGGATCCTGCTTGAGGGATCGAGCCAGATACCCAGCTGCGTTGAGGCTTAGATCGTGCTGCAGGTAGTGGGCTGCCACGATGCGACATGCCTGAGGGTGATCAGGAAATCTCGCGACAATGGCTTCAAAAAGATCCAGTAAGGCTTGACGGTCATCCACACCAACGCAGCCATGACAGCAAGCCAGCAGGATAGACTCATCACTGCCTTCTTGCCCAAGCAGGGCACGGCCTAGATCCCTAAGCCAAGCATGGTTCCCAGCATTCAGGGCGGACTCAACCAAGCCAGCCAGGTCAGGATGCTGTATGGCACTTTCAGGAGTCATATCGCAAAGAGCGGGGTGATGGACCGTTGGTTTTCCGTTCGCGGAGGGTGACGGCGAATGTGAGGTTTGCGGATCGTTCATATTTTTGTCCGTGGGTTTCAAAGACTGATGGTTGTGAGATGAAAGGGATAAAATGTGTTGTTGGGTCAGATGGTAGGCATGATCATCATTCATGGCTCGAAAGCATCTGGCCAAAGCCTCCAAAGTGGGCAAATGGTCCGGAATCAGTTCCAAACTCTTGGCAAAATACTGGCTGGATTCCTTATATTGCTTTTGCTCATAGCACCTGCGTCCCAAAAATTGATACGGATAGGGTGCACGTGGGTCGCTTCGAACCAAGGCTTCAGCCAAGCATCGCCCCGCACGGTCTTGCTTGAGTTTTTCGGCAGCTTCCAGGCCTGCTTCCAACAAGGAAGGCACCGTAATGCCTTCAGTCACGCAGAGACACGCCGTATCCACCAACCATTGGTCGGCATTCATCAGAGAGGCGCACTGAACTAAGCAATCCCACTGTGTGGGCGTCGCACTCAGGAGCTGGCGTGTGTTGGTTTTGAGTAGGATTGAAAAGGCTTTGGCGTGATCCCCTGCCTGGACGGCATCGTCCATCGTAGTGAGCAAGGTCGTCAGTCCTGGCGAGCAATCAGGACGATGCCCCACTGAATGAGCTTTGACCTTGTCCTCAAGAACCATTTTCTTCAGTTCCTGAGTCAGTTCTCCCAGATACTCCTGACAGGCAGATTGTTGAGAAAGCTCCTCCACACATTGTTGAAGCAAATGCCGTTGTTTGCCCATCACAGCTGCCTTACCAAGATGATATTGGATACGCTGGTTCCATAAGCCCAGAGTCCGGGCCTTGATAAAATGCTTGGAGGCCTGATTCGCCTCGAACTGCCCCAGAGCGCATAACCCAGCCCAATAATGAAGCCAGGGATCATTCGGGTAAGCCTCCAAGTAGTCCGGCAGACCCGCTTCGTGAAGGTTGAGTGGATCACAGCTGATTTCCAGATCCCATTCCTGAGCCTCCTGTAGGTTCTTAGCTCTCAGACTTGAACGGAATGCAAAGCCATCGTCCCCCAACGACAGAGCAAGCAGGAGGTGTCCCTGCTCAACGGCGCCTGAAAGGGTTGGATCAGGATGAGCTGCCAGACCCCGGGTATAGGTGGTTGGATCTCCCTGATCTTCGACAACGGTCTCAAAAAATTGTGCCATTTCCCGAGCTATGGACTGGTCATCGTAAAGTTGAAGGGCAACGGTTCTCGCATTGGCCCCCAATCGACGCCTTTCCTCCGGATGATCGCAAAGATACTGCAGTGCCTGGCGAAAGGCTGCTTTGGTATGGACCACCAGACCTGAGTAGCGATCCATGATCAAACCCTCGATGCTGGGATGATGAAAAACCACACAAGGCAATCCGGCCTTCATGGCTCGCCTAAGATGAAGGTGATAATCCCCTCGAGCGCTAGCTTGCAAGGGAAGGGTGAAAATATGCAGCTGCTCAAGAAATGGGTTTTCGGAACACAAGATAGGGTGGATTTCGAAACTCTCCGGCTGAGGACTGCTGTATACCTGATCCCTGATCCAACTGGTATCCCCATGAGTCCCAACAAGGATCCGACGCTTAGACCCCGATTGATCCAATTGAAGGGCCATCCAAGAATCCTGATAATCTTGTTTGAGGATGGGACCGATACACCCCACTTGAACGGGTAAGGAATCCTGGGGCAAACCCTCTGGGTTCGATGACTCAAATCGATCCGGCTGAATGAGCTGAGTGATTTTCTCAGCATGTTTCCTGGCAGCAGAAGCCAATTGAGTCAGCACCTCCCGTAGATCACCCGGACGTGGATGAACGTATTTGTCCAAACGTGCCCAAAGGGAATTTGGCAGGCCGTGTCCTCTCGAGCATCCACCACGTGTGTTCCAAACAACTAATTTTGGAAAGAGCAGCGCCTTGGCAAGGAATTGGTGCAGGATTGGCTTGTTTTTCCAATAAAGCACGACCAGATCCGCCTGCTTCAGCCGGTATTGAAGCATTGGCGATCCGCTGCCCTGATCGACATCCATACCGTGTTCTCGGGCGCGGGCCACCCCCTTCCCAGAAGGGTGTTCGAGGCTGTGGATAGCATGTTCAAACCTGGTGAGGCTTGCCTGTTTAATCGAACAGATGTCCAGGATCAGGCTTCCATCCTCATCGGCGTCGAAACGACCCACGAGGTGTAATACCCGGACAGGGCGCTTTCCATGGCCCACTTGATTTGCATCCATGCAGCTGATCACGACTTTCTCTACATGCGCTGAGAATTTTCCAGGTGAGCCGTCAAACTAGTCTATTACGACTCATGGGCTGGGCGGAAATTAGCTCAAGAGACGAAGCACGTTGGCGTTGATCTGATTGGCCTGAGCCAGGATGGCAGTGCTGGACTGCATCAAAATGTTATATTTGGCCATCTTCGTGGATTCCTCGGCAATATCCACATCATTGACCCTGGACCGGGTCGCCTCATAGTTCTCGACGGCGATATCGATGAACTCAGACTTGCCTTCAAGCGCTGATTGCAATGCCCCTACCTTGGCGCGACGCTCAGCAACTGCGGACAGGGCCGCATCCAGTCGCTCAATCACAGCCCTAGCCCCAGTGATGGTCGAAATATCGTGGTAAGGGGTGGTTTTCTTGGTGTAATTGGATGCGGTTTGATGATCAGCGAGAACACCAGGATCTGGACCTGTATATTCATAGGCTGGTCGGATGATTTCGTAAAATTTTAACAGGTTCGCATCAGTGCTTCCGACTTCAGTTGAATCATCATTGAGCGGAGGCCACTTAACCTTGCCCAAGCCATCAGTAGCGTTTGTAGCTGTAGCAATAGTATTGTTATTCAGATCGTGGTTCAGATCAATCCCATCGAGGGTGGTCACATCGGTTGACTCACTCCCAGTGCTGACCTGCAAGGTTTCACCGGTGAATAGATTGCGACCGTTCCAATCTTTCTGGCGGCCTTCATCGATGAACTTGTAAAGTGAATTGTATTCCCCTGCATAGGCATCTCTGTCGGCCTGTGATTTGGTTTGATCATTAGCCATCATCGCCAACTCACCCATACGCATGATGGCCTTGGCAACCCCTTCCATGAACCCTTCCTGAGCCTGGGTCATGGACATAGCATTGTTGACGTTGTTCTTAGCTGAACGATAGCGGGTGATGATAGCGGTCAGACGCTGCACCTCAGATTCCTCGGTCACGCGGTCTACCTTGGATCCGGTCGCGAGACGAGTCAGCGATTCCTGCAGTTCAGCCTTGTTAGTATGCATGCGCCGAATGACGTTATTCGCCGCTTCGTTGTTGTTAAAACTAATGATCATGGTTTGGTCCTTCCTATATGTTTTCCTGGTTTTAAATAGTTACTTTTTCAATAATAGATTCCTCGCAATCAACGTGCTCAACCGAAGCACTGGTGTTGGATGAGGCGATTTCATCATATAATTCCTTGCGGTAGATGGGCATTTCTCTGGGTGCATCGATACCGATTTTGACCACGTCTTTTTCCATCCTTACGACGGAAACACTTACACGGCCGTCGATCACAATGCTCTCGCCCAGCTTTCTTGAAAGTATGAGCATGAGTTCAAGCGTTCTGTTTAAGGTTGGGGAGATCTTGGTTGGTTGGGAGTTCTGAGGCATTGATCGGTACAATCTGTGAACCAATCCATTTATCCCGATTGATCAAAATGGGGCCTTTGAGATTCACTGTAGGTCCCGATTCGCGATTGAGATTGACGATGGCAAACATCAAAAGTTGCCTTGGGGATTGGATCTCAAGGAAATCCAGATCGGCCTTGTCAATTTCTGGGTTGTAGTCCGGAAAAAACGCCATGACTGGGATCAAGTAGAAGGTGTATGCCTTCCCCGCATTCATTTGCAGGCGGGTGAAAGGATACTCCTTACCCAATGATTCCAGACAAAAGTCAGTCGTGCCCTCGAATCCCAGTAAGCCTTTCGGCATACGAAGACTGAACTTGGAGTCATCCGTGTCTCTCTTTACTTCTTCTCTGTTAAGCACAGCGTTCATGTCGGATCGCAATGAGCAACCAGGATGCCAACTTTGATAGGCTCCATGATTCTTATCCTGAAATCAGTTTCAAAAAACTCTTGAAATAGGCATTTTTTAAGAGGGTTTTTAAATTTTTTAACTTGTGTCAAAATCCAAAATTTTTCAGTAGCATGCACCAAATTCTTTTTGGAGGTTGCCATGGCC
>JALRAZ010000517.1 GCA_023257935.1 Verrucomicrobiota bacterium | reverse complement strand
ACTGACGCAGGCAAAAACAATAACTTCGTCAATGGTGATTCCTCAGCCGTCTTCACTCAGCAGCCGGTTGTGGCAATCATTGCCAAACTTGATGGTAAAGGTGTTCCAACCGATTATTCGGTCAACAATTCACCCGCCACCATCCAGTTCGTTCAACAGCCTTCGGCCGCGAACTACAACATTACTACCACCGGTGGCAACATCACCATTAACCGTCGACCATTGACGGTCAAACCTGCTGACCTCACCATTGAATACGGCACTCAGGCTGTGTTCTCACTGGAATATGCCAATCTTGCCCCCGGCGAAACCAGCGACAACCTGGACAGCCCAGGGTTTGCGTACCTCGCCGGTAGCCAGGATACCACCAAACTTAGCCCAGGGACTTACACCATCTACTCTGGTGGTGCCTATGGTGCTAACTATGTATCCACTCATGGCACGGGCACGTTGACCGTTGGCAAACAGGCAGCGACCATCACCATTGCTGACGCTTCGGCTGTTTACGATGGCACCAACAAAGGTGTGTCCGTCACCACCGATCCTGCAGGGATCGATGTGGCCGTCACTTATGACGGCTCCAGCACGGCTCCTGTCGACGCTGGAACTTATGAAGTGGTCGTCACGGTTGATGATGCTAACTACGGTGGTTCTGTAACAGGCACACTGGAAATCACCCCAGCTCCTGTGACCATCACACTGAGTAAATTGGCAGCCAAATTCAACGGCAGCGCCAAAGCAGTGGGCGTCAAAGCCACACCAGCGGTGGATGTCGAGGTTTCCTACGATGGTGCCGCCACCGCTCCAAGTGCTGTAGGCAGCTACGCAGTGGTCGCCAAGACCTCTGACGCCAATTACAGCGGTGAGGCATCCGGAACTTTGGTGATTGGTAAAGGCACTGCCTTTATCATCCCATCAAACTTCACTCAAATGGCCGATGGCACTGAAAAACACCTCACCATTGATACCGATCCAGCCGGATTGGACACCACGGTGAGCTACATTCAGGTAAACCCAGCCATTGACGCAATCCTGCTCGACTTCGGTAACGAAGGGGCCACAGCCTCTGGAACCCCTGGGTCACCATGGCAGGGATTCAGCGAACTGGTTGTGGACGAAGCTTATGACCTAGGTAATGGAATCACCATGACTGCCCAAGGTGACGGCTTCTCTCCTAACAACCCAGCTGGTTCAGGTGCCGATGCTGACTATGACGGCATCACCGTTCCTGTCGCTGCCCGTGACGACTATCTGTTCAAGACCGACGACACTCCAGGCGGCACCGCTAAGCTCGTGTTCAATGGTCTGCCTGCAGGTGTCTACAGTGTCACCATGTTCGAAGGTAGGACCACTGATGCCAATCAGGTTGCCAAACTCTGGGCCGGTGGTAACCGGGACGAACCTGCGGAAGCCAATGTGGCTTCATTCGCTGGCGGTGGAACGACCGTTGAGGTCACCGTAGCCGAAGGAGACACCCTCTACTACCTGCATATGGAAGATGGATCTGGTGGCATCAGCGGCATGATCATCCGTAATGTGTCTCGTCCAGACACCGAGCTGACAGCTCCTGTCGAGCCTGGTATTTACAGCGCCACCATTACTGTGGTGGATGACAGCTACCAAGGCAGCTTGACCACGGCCATGGGGATTATCCCTGGAGCCTCCATCAGCTTCGGCAGCCTCAGCTCTGCTTACACTGGTTCAGCCAATCCTGTGCAGGTCGTGACAGATCCTGTTGGATTGAGCGTGAGTGTGACCTACAGCAAGAGCCCGAATGCTCCTAGCGTTCCAGGCACTTACCCTGTGGTGGCCACCATCGTGGACGATGTCTACAGTGGGACCGTTTCTGGTGACTATGTGATCGAACCAGCAGCTGCCGAGATCACCCTGTCCAACCTGAACCAACCATTCAACTCGGCAGTGGCTCCTACAGTGACCACCTCGCCTGCTGGTCTGGCAACCATCGTTACCTACAACGGCGAACTGGATGTGCCTTCTCAGCCTGGTGAATATGAAGTTGCAGTCACGGTGATC
The DNA here is from genome assembly GCA_023257935.1 of Verrucomicrobiota bacterium. GTDB lineage: Bacteria > Verrucomicrobiota > Verrucomicrobiia > Limisphaerales > AAA164-E04 > UBA7971. Next base: position 2,752 of record JALRAZ010000517.1, on the reverse strand, counting down.
GATACCATCTACGCTGGTAGCGCCACTGGAACGCTGTCACTTGGTAAGGGTGCTCAGTCAATCACCTTCCCAGCGATACCTAACTTGAGTATCAACGGGGTGTCCTTGGCACTGGTGCTCAATGCCTCATCCACCTCTGGATTGCCTATCACCTACAACGTGTTGGAAGGTGGCGCCACGCTGGACGGAAATATCCTGACCATCAATCAGCCTGGTATTGTGACCATCGTCGCTCAGCAGTTGGGTAACGAGGTGTTCGATGCCGCTGAAGAGAAGAGTCGCTTCTTCAACGTGACTGGCACTGGTATCCCTCTGGGAGCCGCTCAGTCTGTGGCTAGCTTGGACGACGATGGTAACTTGAGTGTTTCCACCAGTGGACAACCATTCCAACAGATGAGTGTCTACAAGGCTGGTGAAGTGAACGGTGAGTTCACACCGATCCTGAAGGTGATGCTGGACGAAAACGGCCAGTCGACCTTCAAGACCGAGACCAGTGGTGACCAAGGTTACTTCCAGGTTAAGTAAGCGTTTTATTTCATAACTCTTTGCAAGCCGGGGGCCATTCATGGCCCCCGGTCTTTTTTGTCGTCACCCATCACCAAAAATTGCTTCAAGAATCCTTAGGGTGCTTAAACAAGTATTCAGTTCGATGACTCTAAGCCTCATTGGGCGGTTGAGTCAGTTCCTAGGGTTTGTGTATGTCGCGCGTTGCCTAGAAGCGGCAATGGGTGAGTCTTCTCGCGCTCTGGTATGGGCCCAGTATTTGCACTTTCTGCTGACTTTGGGCATGGACGTGGTGGCTGTGCGTTATCTTGCTGATGGGAGTCGGCAACTCAAAGAGGTGTTACCCGCCTTGTTTACTGGGCGTTTGATATTGTTCCTGTTCAGTTCCTTAGCATTAGTCCTGATTCCTTGGTGTCTGGATGGCTTCAGCAACGCTTCAGGTTACTTATGGGCTGCTGGAGGTTTGAACCTTTTGGCCCTCGGGATGAACGCCCAATGGGCGTTTCAGGGTTTACATCGTATGCCTGCCTTTAGCCTGATTCAGGCCGGTATTTCCATCGCTTCCATGATCGCCTTTTATCTATTCCTACGTCCCGGTTCTGTAGCGGGTTCGGATCTGTGGTGCATGGGGCTTGCTCAATGCCTGGGAGCGGGTTTTTCTTGGGCCTATCTGATGAAGAATTATCGGATTCAGCTATTCACCAAGGTTTGGTTCCCTTCCATGGTTGCCTTTTGGAAGGAAGGCCTTCCCAATTGGATTTTCGGATTGATTTACAACACCTTGATCACTTTTGGCATGCTCACTGTCCGTTGGTTGACACGTGATCAAACGGCATTTTCTGACCACGAAAGTGTGATGGGTCAACTTTACCGCTTCACCATGGCCATACACTTCATTCTTGGTTACGGAGGTTCCGTCATTTATTCCCGCATTGTTGTGTGGCGAGAGGAGAGCAAACTCTTTCAACAAAAAGTCATGCGGGTGATCGGCTTTGTTTTGGCTGCAGGATTGGGCGCCAGTGCTGCCATTCATTGGCTTCATCAACCGCTATACCATTGGCTCTTTCCAGCGGAAATTTACCAGCCTGGCGCCCCGTTTGTTTCGTGGATGGTCATGGGGCGTTTTCTAGCTCTGGCTAGCGGCGTCCTCAGTTGGGCTATGTTTGCTCATCGCCAAGATTGGCTAGCCGTGCGGTGCGCTATCTTCCCTATCCTTATTGCCGTAGTGTTGCATCTCTGGATCGTCCCGGTTCATGGTTTTCGTGGCGCAGTGGTGCTTTATCTGTTGGGCGAATTGGGCCTTTTTCTTTGCTCCCTTATTGGCTTTTATTTCATGACTAGAACCTTGATGCTTGAGAAACATGAAGAACCCCTTACGCCAAGGGCTTGAGGCTTTCGCATGCTTCCGTCTTTTTCGAAAGTATCCTGGATTGTTCCAATTCCGTGATGCCTTCATGCAGTTTTCTCGAGTTTGGCTTCCAGCGCGTGTGGTGAACGCCGTAGGAGGCCGAGGGATACAAAAAGACCTGGAGGTTCTCTCTGTAGATGGAAACAGTGCTGTCAGGCGGATTCACCTTCCTGAGATTGACCTGAGTTTTTTCTGGCCAGGCGTGATCGACAACAACTTGTTCTTCATGGCGGAGCAGGAAATCAGTTCAAAGAATCCTCATGCCTACCTGACCTCTCCTATTCGGAGTGATGCCATTAAAACCTTATTGGATGTGGGGAGCTGCGAGGGCTTGTTTTCCTTTCGGGCTGCCAGGCTACCGCAGGGACCCACCATTCACTGCTTTGAACCCTCCCAGGCCATGGGGCGTTGTCTACTGGATGGAGCGGTGTTTAACCATGTGTCGGATCAAATCCATTGGCATCCTTTTGCGGTGGGGAACCAAGTGGGATCGGTCCGTTTCGTGCCGGGACCTTCTTCTGATGCCGGTGCCGTGATTGCCTGCCAGCCCCACCATCCCGAAGCGGTTCAAAGCACCACCTTGGATCAATTTCTTGCGGATGAGGCGAAGACTTTGAAGAGTGGTGATCTGATCAAAATTGATGCCGAGGGCTCAGACCTGGACGTGATTCTCGGTGCCGAGGCGACCATCCGTCAATGTAAACCCCAAATTGCTGTCACCACCTATCATTGTGACGAACACGCTGAAGCCATTTACAGCCTACTCAAGCAATGGGTGCCAGACTATCGGTTTCGCCTGAAAGGCTTTTCCTTTTGGACTGAAAAACCTCGACCCGTGCT
>JALRAZ010000473.1 GCA_023257935.1 Verrucomicrobiota bacterium | reverse complement strand
ACTATGGAGCTGGCGGTTTCACCCTCCTGAACAAAGGTGATTTCCCATACCGGACCACCCAACAATACAAAGATAGTCTTTCTTGGGAGCCGGATGTGGTGATCATCCTTCTAGGAACCAATGATTCCAAACCTCAGAACTGGCAGTACGCAGCGGAATACCTGCCCGATTTGAAAGAGCTGGTTGAAAGCTACCTCACCCTTGAGAGTCAACCTCGAGTCATTCTTGGCACCCCCACCCCAGTCTATGGCGACAACCTGCCACCCTTTAATCAGTCGGTGGTGCGGGACGAAATCGCTCCTACCACACGCTCCTTAGCGGCGGAACTGGATCTGGAGTGCCTCGAATTTCACGATCGCCTCATTCATGCGGGAGCTTATTTTCCAGATGGTATTCACCCTGATGCTGCTGGGACCGCCCTGATGGCTTCAATGGCTTGTGAATTAATTGGCCATTTGAGCACTGAAGCCCCCAAGGCTTCCCTTTTTGCAATCTCCTCGACACGCATGCGTATTGAATGGCCCGCAGAGTCAGCGGGCTACGTGCTCCAGGAAAGCGAATTTTTGGCCCATGACTCTTCGGACTGGGAGGTCGTTAAATTCACGGCCCCAAAAAAGATCGGTTCCGTGATTCGTGCGGAACCTCGCAAAAGAGGCAAAGGTCGTTTCTTTCGCCTTTGGCGCCCCTAGGTGGTGTTGAATCAAAAACCTTGGACGACTCCATCTTTCTTCATGGGAGTATCGGTATCCGTGAAAGAGGAAATGGCAGGACCGTGAATAAGCTCTAGACCAGACAACTGCCCCAACCCAAGTCCTATCAACAAACCAAAAAGGTTGGGTCTCAACCTAGTTAAAAGGATGCGAATAAAAGCCATCCCTCCATCAAAATCTTTGGGAATCACCCTTTGGCTCCTCCTGTCGATGACAGCTTCAACGGGTGCACCCCCTGAATGGTCCACAAAGGCCATCTGGTATCAGATTTTTGTTGAGCGCTTTCATAATGGTGACCCAAGCAATGATCCACGACCTGAGTGGATGGAAGGATCGTATCCTGGCTACATTCCTGATAAATGGGAGATCACACCGTGGGATTGGGATTGGTATCGACCCGATCCATGGGCTGATTCTCTTGAGGGCGGTTTCCATCGGTGGGTCGCAGCGCGCAGGTATGGCGGGGACCTTCAAGGTGTGCTTAACAAGCTTGAATACCTGGAACAGCTCGGCATCACAGCGATTTACTTCAATCCTCTCTACGATTCCCCTTCCCTACACAAATACGATGCCCGCCATTATCGTCACATTGATCGCACTTTCGGGCCAGATCCAGAGGGTGATACCCAACTGATGCTTACCGAGTCGCCTGCCGACCCAAGCACATGGAAGTGGACGGCTGCCGATAGGCTGTTCCTGGAATTGATTAAACAGATCCACCAGCGTGGCATGAAACTCATTCTGGATGTGTCCTGGAATCACACCGGCAACACGTTTTGGGCCTGGCAGGATTTGCTGAAAAACCAGCATAAAAGTCGCTATCGGGATTGGTATGACATCCAAGCACTGGATGATCCACAAACTGAGGAAAATGAATTTGCCTATGAGGGTTGGTTAGGGGTGAAGACGCTTCCTGAACTTCGCAAGGTCGCCGTCAGGGATAAGCGAGATGGCTATCCCTTCGAGGGCGATCTGGATCCCTCGGTCAAAGATCACGTCCTGGAGGTAACTCGTCGGTGGTTGGATCCCAATCAAGATGGAGATCCAAGCGATGGCGTGGACGGTTTCAGATTGGATGTCGCCGCCCATGTGCCACTCGGATTTTGGCGTGATTACCGAAATAAGGT
>JALRAZ010000442.1 GCA_023257935.1 Verrucomicrobiota bacterium | reverse complement strand
ACAGCCAGCGGTGAGAAGCGCAACTTCTCCACACCCGCGAATATCCCATCGTGGCCGTGGCTTGTGAACGGATCAAGCGCCACATCGGCAATGACTGTCAGCGCAGGCAAGGCAGTTTTGAGGGCTTGGATGGTTCTCGGTGTCAGCCCGGAAGGATCCAGGGCAGCGCTACCAAATGGATCTTTGATTGAGGTGGGATTGCAGGGAAAAAGCGCCACAGCCTGAATGCCCAAATCCATCAACTGACGGCAAGATTCAATCACTGCCTCGGGAGATTGCCGGTAAACCTCAGGCATCGAATCCACTGGCTCCGGTGCCTGGAGACCATCTTTGATGAACAATGGAGCGATGAGCTGCTCCGGCCGAATATGGGTCTCTTGAAGCATGCTTCGAATCCCAGAAGACCTTCGCAGCCGTCTCATTCTAACCGGTATTTCCCGGTGGGGGCTATGGGAGAGAACCTCCTCGGTGATTTTTGGAATCTTTGGTGCCATGCGGAGGCCCTCCATCACGATGGGAGTAGTTCAAGTGCTTCCATGACCTGACGCAATCGCTCCCGTTTTTCGGCACCCATGGGGACGAGTGGCAACCTCAAATCCAAAGCAAGTCGCCCTTGCAGGTGAAGGGCCTCCTTGACAGGAACCGGATTAGTTTCAATGAACAAGGACTTGAAAAGGGGATAGAATTGCTGATGCAGGCGCAGGGCTTCAACATGCCTTCCTTCGGCAGCTGCCCGCACCATGTTCGCCATCTGAGCTGGGATAAGATTGGAAGCAACGCTGATGACACCCTGGGCTCCCACGGCCATGAACGGCAACGTCAAACCATCGTCGCCACTGAGAATGGTAAATGAGGATCCCAATAGATGCCGAAGCTGGCTGACACGGTCTGCATCGCCACCGGCTTCCTTGATACCGACTATATTGGGGCAGGCCGCGGCGAGGCGCTGAACTGTCTCTGCCTCGATAGCCACGTGGCATCGACCCGGAATACTGTAGAGGATGATGGGGAGTTGCGTGGCCTTGGCAATAGCCTGAAAATGAGCAAAGAGGCCCTCCTGGCTGGGTTTATTGTAATAGGGGGCAACCTGAAGCGAGCCGTCGACACCCAATTTTTCAGCTTGTTGGGTTAGGTGGATGGCTTCCTGGGTAGCATTGCCTCCCGTTCCAGCCAGTATCTTGAGCTTGCCGGCGGCTTCCCGCGTGGCGATTTCGATGACTCGAAGATGCTCCTCGCAATCCAGGGTAGGCGATTCCCCCGTTGTGCCCACTGGAACGAGCCCATCAACCCCTGCTTCAATTTGGGCGTGAATCAGGCTTACCAGAGCCTCTTCGTCCAACTTACCATCCCGAAAGGGCGTTACTAATGCCGTGTAAGTACCTGTAAACATGCTACTTGATTCTAATCCAATTCAACCTCACCCGTGAACGCGACCACCGCCGGCCCCGTCAAGCGAAGGCGAGCATAACCTAATTCATGCGTCTCAAAAGATACTTTGAGCTTATCCCCACTTTTGACTTCAACCCCAATGGGAGAAGGCATCCCATGGAGACTAGCCATGACCAGTGCACAGGCTGATACTCCCGTACCGCAGGCAAGGGTTTCACCCTCAACTCCACGCTCGTAGGTTCTAACCCTGATCCGCTCAGGTGCTATCTTTTGAACAAAATTAACATTGGTGCCTTTGGGTGCAAAGTCGGCATGATAGCGAATCAGACTCCCTAATTTCATCACATCCACCGAGGCGAGTTCCTCGACTTCCACCACCGCATGAGGTACCCCCGTGTTGACGGAATGAACCACGATGGATTTCCCATCGACCAACAAGTGCTGGTGCATCGTCATTGGGCCCGGAGGCGTGAGATCAACGCAGACCTCTTCTCCAAGAAACTCCGCTCGAATGACACCAGCGAGGGTGTCAAAAGAAACTGATTCAGCAGGGGAAAGCCCCTTGGCAAAGGCGGCAAAACACCTGGCTCCATTGCCACACATCTCCGCTGCGCTGCCATCACTGTTGTAAAATTGCCACGACCATTGGGCCTCATCGCTAAGCGGAGGCTCAAGCAGCATCAATCCATCTGCCCCAATGCCAGCATGGCGATCGCATAAGCGGGCTATCTGCGAGGTTGAAAGTTTCCAGGACTGTTTGCGGTTGTCAATGAGGATGAAATCATTGCCAGCGCCGTTCATTTTGGTGAAGGGTAAGCGCATCAAATGGTAGCCAAAATTAGCGAGGTGGCTGAGGGCTGGAAAGCCCAAAATTACTTCGATGCAGTGCTTGGTCGAAGCTTTGATACCGTAACCTTCAAAATAATTCTCCCTGCTGCGCAGGTAACTCGATGGGGAGAATGCTCCGAGGATCATTACTCCCCGAAGCGTGAACCCATTGCCCCACAGGGTAGCTCTTCATGGCTTTTGTGCTCAAGGGCCTTAAGGAGGGTAATAGGCTGGCCACATCTTGAAAGCGCTCATCCAACCAGGCAGGCCAAATCGAAGGATCCAAAATAACAGGCATCCGGTCATGAACACGACCCACCAAATCATTAGCCTGTGTGGTGAGGATAGAAAAGGTTTCTAGCAGCCCACCATGGGGCGCATGCCAGTAATCCCAGAGACCGGCAAAAGCGAAACCTTGCTCGCTTTCGAGCACAAAACGCCACGCCTGAGATCCACGAGCTCGGCGGTCCCATTCATAGAAACCATCGGCCAACACCAGGCATCGGCGGTAGCGCATGGGGCCACGAAAGGCCGGTTTCATTGCAGCGGTTTCAGCTCGAGCATTAATCAGCGGGCGTGGTGTTTTTTCAGGGCGAGACCAGAAAGGAATCAATCCCCAAGGCAACTGATCCAGAGAGGGGCCCTGCCCAGCAACCGATCGCACAATGGTGGCGTTTTGTCCTGGGCAGAGATTATAAAGCGGACAGAAATGAATGGCGTCATCAAGGCCAAGCGATGCGGTGAGTGCCGCAGAGCTCTTGGTATGAGAATACCTGCCACACATGAGCTAGCTTGCCAAGAATCCAGTTCGGCTTGTTCAAAACATCAAGCCCCCATATGGGGTTGATCCATTAAGTCTCCCGCAAAGTGTGATCGCCATGAAAAGCAAAACGACCAGCCGGGTGGATTGGCCGGCTGATCGCCTTAAAAACCGTTGCGGGAAGGCTCAGATTTTCACCCACTGACGTGAGGCTGCCGATTCCTCAACTGCCTCGAGAACGCGTTGGTTGCGTTTGCCGTCTTCGAAAGTCGGTTGAACCGATTTCCCATCTACCACCGCATTGACGAAATCAGCGAGGGTGTGGACAAAAGTATGCTCATAGCCAACGATGTGACCAGGAGGCCACCACTGGCCAACAAATGGATGATCACCGCCCGGTTGAGTGACCAAGATATCGCTGAATCCCTGACGATCTGAAGCCACCGTGTTGTCAAACCACTTCAATCGATTCATATCTTCAAAATCGAAGTATAGGGAGCCCTTGCTACCATTGATTTCGATGACAATGTTATTCTTCCTGCCCAAGGCGAAACGAGTCGCTTCGAGGTTGGCCACCGCACCGTTGGCAAACTTGCCGATGAAAAGGGAGGCATCATCCACTGTCACATCCCCCATCGTCTTGCCGCCGGCTCCCCCTAGTCCATCTCCCTTACCAGACTGGTCTTCAATTGGGCGCTGTTTGATGAAAGTATTCATCATGCCACAAACCTCTTCAAATTCGCCAACCAAGTATCGCCCGAGGTCGATGATGTGGGCGTTGATATCTCCGTGAGCGCCGCTGCCGCTCACACCCTTCTGAAGGCGCCAGACAAGAGGGAAGTCGGGGTCGACGATCCAATCCTGGGCATAGCGAGCGCGGTAATGATAGAGATCCCCAAGCGCTCCTTCTTCGATCATTTTCTTAGCATGAGCAATGGCCGGTATGCGTCGGTAGTTGTGACATACCATGTTGACAATCCCAGCTTGCTGGGCTGCATCAACCATCTCCTGACATTGGGCAACGGTCATACCCAAGGGTTTTTCGCAGAGCACATGTTTACCGGCCTTAGCTGCGGCGATGGCAATTTCGGCATGGGAATCATTGGGAGTATTGATATCCACAATATCAATCTCAGGATTATTGATAACCTCCTGCCAACTGGTCGAGATGTTGTTCCAGCCCAAAGACTTTGCCGATTCTTCCAAAGCCTGCTGATTGCGGCCGCAGATGGTATGCATGGCCACTTCAGCCTTGAGAGGAAAAAAATGTGGGGCCTGACGCCAACCGTTCGAATGGGCTTTACCCATGAACCGGTAGCCAATCATTCCAACTTTAAGTGTTTTGGACATAAGAGCTTATCAAGATTCTAAGTTAGAGGTTGAATCGGAAATTGAGTGCTTTATAAAAAGATCCAGTCGCCAAGTCAACGCGTGACTTGAAGCTATGCTCTTACAGATTTTGAAATCAAAACTGCATTTGGCCACCGTGACAGATGCGTGCGTGGATTACGAGGGAAGCATGACCATCTCCAAAGATTTGATGGATCAGGCAGGGATGTTGCCCTACGAGAGGATTCTCTGTGGCAACATGGCCAATGGCAATCGGTTTGAGACCTACCTCATTCCTGGAGAGCCAGGTGCAGGACAAATCATTCTTAATGGCGCCACCGCCCACCTTGGAAAACCCGGTGATCGCCTCACCATCATGTGCTTCAGCAACCTCACGCCAGAGGAAGCGTCCGAGTGGCATCCCAAAGTGCTTGTACTCGACCAGCAAAACCAAGTGATGGAAGAGCGCTCATGAATGGGTCCATCAGTGCTGAAACAAGGTGACTCCCATGGCAACAGTGGCCCTTCAAACCATCGCCGAGCATGTCCATGGAACCCTTCATGGACCAGGAGAGCTGGAAATAGCCGGCATCGCTCCGGCAGAGATGGCAGCCAATGGGTTCATGACCTTTGCTGAGAATGAATCCTACCTGCGCAAAGCTCTCTCTAGCCAGGCATCGGCACTACTCATTCCAAAAATTGAGGCTTCAATCGACCGACCCTATGTGCGCGTAGAAAATGTTCGCGTCGCCTTTGCCAAAATACTGGAATTGTTCCACCCTGAGCCACTGCCAAGTCCTGGCATCCATCCCTCAGCGGTGATCGACCCTACGGCAACGGTTGATGAAACCGTTCACATCGGACCCAACTGCGTGGTAGAGGCTCATGCGATCCTCAGTCCGGGGGTGATTCTCACTTCACAGATTCATGTCGGCGCACGATCCAGTATTGGTAAGGATTCGAAGCTTTTCCCTCGGGTGACCCTTTATCCTTCCACCATGGTGGGAGAACGGGTCCGTATCCACGCGGGGGCTGTGATTGGGTCGGATGGCTATGGCTACGTCCTGGACCAAGGGGTTCATCGCAAGATCCCTCAGGTGGGCAATGTCATCATCGGCGATGATGTGGAGATAGGAGCCAACACGACCATTGACTGCGGCGCTCTGGGTGCCACTCGCATCGGCAAAGGAAGCAAGATCGATAATCTGGTACAGATTGGGCACAACGTTGTGATTGGGGATCATTCCATCGTTATCGCACAGAGCGGGATCGCGGGGAGCACGCGTGTGGGTAACTATGTGATTCTGGCGGGCCAGTCTGGCATAGCTGGTCACTTGTCAATTGGAGACAAAGCAGTGGTTGCCGCACAATCGGGAGTCATGCATTCCATCCCAGCCGGGGAAAAATGGATGGGATCCCCTGCTCAACCAGACAGGAAAGCAAAACGGCAACTGATCGCCATCACGCGACTGCCCGAACTCATCGGGCAATTGAAGAAATTCCTCCCAGGCTGAAGCAGCCAAACCCATGTCCTATGGACACCCACTCATGAAAAACGTGAGCTCAGATCTGATGGACCAATGGTTGATTGAAGCAGCTCAATCTCCCCGCAAACGTAGCCACTACAACTACCATCCGAGTCTGGATGACCCTGTTCAAAGACTATGCATTGCCTTGTGCAAAGGGACCTATGTGCGACCGCACCGTCATCCTCAGGACGACCGCTGGGAACTGATCATCGCCTTGAGAGGCAGAACAGCAATGGTGACTTTTGACGATGCAGGAAAACCCCAGGACAAATACCTACTTTGTCCTCTTTCATTGCCCGCAGTCGAATGCCCACCCAATACCTGGCACACCCTCTATCCACTGGACGATGAGAGTGTCATCATGGAGATCAAGCAGGGACCCTACCTGCCCAACCAACCGGAATACTTTGCCACCTGGGCTCCCGAGGAAAACGATCACAGCGCCGTTCTGTCATACATGGCTGCCCTCCAGGCCTTCTGAAGACATGCCAAAGCCCGTTTGCACGGTTTCGACCTTGTTATATGTCTTCAATGATGCTGAACAAATCCTGCTTCAGTGCCGTCGTCGCCCACCGCATCAATCCCAGTGGAGCCCTCCCGGGGGTAAATGCAGGATTGATCAAGGTGAGTCCCCCCATCAGTGTGCGGCAAGAGAAGCCATGGAAGAACTTTGTCTCTCAGCCTCTGCAGATCAATTCCGTCTCTGCGGCATCATCACCGAGCAATCACTGGATGAACAGGGACATTGGCTGATGTTTCTCTTCGAATTTCAGCCCCGACTCAAACACCTGCCTCCCGAACACGAAGAGGGTCACTACCAATGGTTCGATGCAGCAGAACTCAGTCATTTGGACATACCGCAAACAGATCGTGAGTTCATCTGGCCACTTTTCTGGCGGCACCGGGGTGGTTTCTTTGTGACTGATTGCAAGACGCAATCAGGAAAAGTCATTAACTGGCAAAGCCTTCAAAGTTCTCCGCCACCCCACATCCACCCCGCCGAGCATGATTGACCTTAAAAGTGATGCCTACTTCATGAGCGAGGCCCTGAGACAGGCCAAGCGCGCCTATGTTGCCGATGAGGTACCAATCGGAGCGGTTATTGTGAAGGAGGGACGCATCATCGCACGAGCCTTCAACCAGGTGGAATGCTTGAAGGACGCCACAGCTCATGCCGAAATGCTTGCGCTGACACAGGCTCAAAATGCCCTCGATGACTGGCGGCTAAATGGTTGCACGCTTTATGTCACCAAAGAACCATGCCCCATGTGCGCAGGGGCCATTGTTCATTGTCGACTGGACCGGGTGGTTTTTGGTCTGGGAGACCCTCGGGCTGGAGCGGCTGGAGGTGCTTTGAATCTCCTACAATTTGCCTCGCTCAATCACCAATGCGAAATCAACGGGGGTGTTGAAGAAAGCGCTTGCCTGGAACTGATTCAATCATTTTTCAAAACCAAAAGGATGACCTCCAAGCATGAGTCTTCATGCCTGGATATCAGCCCAAAGCTGCCTCCCCTACCCCCTTCTACCCTCAACTAACCATCATCAATGAAACTCGGATACCTTCTTCGGTACGGGTGATGCCGTTGGCCTTGGGGTCTAAAGTAGGTTCACCATCAACAAGGTAAAGGTAGCGATGATGCCCTGTATGAATGGAAAGCTGTAAAAACCACGCACCATCGGGAGTACGTTCCATTGGATGGGATTCCTGATCCCATCCATTGAAGTCACCGATGAGCTGGACTTGCTTAGCCTTTGGGGCAGCAAAACTGAAATTCACGGGCACGACGGTATTTTTGGCCGAATAACGATTCATTGACATTCCCTGATACCTTTATCTTTTGCAATCTGAGTAGGTCATTCCCTTCACCCCTGGTTTGTCTGTGTCTCAAATCAAGACTATTGGACCTAGAACAGGATGAACAAAGTGGGAAACAAAGCAAAACTCATACCTTGATTCAAGAAACTTTGAGGTTTTTCCATCGTTGCCAAGCCATCACATTCTCCATACAAGTGACGCATGCAAAGTCCTACGGTTTTCCATGCACCCAAACGCCTTCTGATGGGACCAGGGCCCAGTGATGCTGCTCCCAGCGTCCTCAAGGCCATGGCCATGCCTCTTGTTGGGCATCTGGATCCTTCTTTCATACAAATGATGGAGGAAATCAAGGGCATGCTGCGCTCGGTTTTTCAAACCACCCACAACATGACCTTCCCAGTCAGTGGCACGGGCAGCGCAGGTATGGAATTCTGCATGGTGAATCTTGTTGAGCCGGGAGATGAAGTCGTGGTGTGTATCAACGGCGTTTTTGGCATGCGCATGGCAGAGGTAGCCGAGCGTTGCGGTGCCAAGGTGATCAAGGTGGAAGCCCCTTGGGGGCAGATCATCGAAGCCTCTCAGGTCGCCAAGGCCTTGGAGGGACGAAAGCCCAAGCTGGTAGGTCTGGTCCATGCGGAAACCTCCACCGGAGCTCTTACGCCGGTCGAGGAGATATCAGAACTTGCTCACCAAGCGGGCGCCCTCATGCTGCTGGATACAGTGACCTCCTTGGCAGGGTGCGAAGTCAACGTGGATAAATGGCAGATTGATGCGGTATACAGCGGCACGCAAAAATGCCTGAGTTGTCCTCCCGGGCTGTCTCCAGTTTCGCTAAGCGACAAGGCTCTTGAAGTAGCTCAATCACGTCGAGAAAGGGTTCAAAGCTGGTATCTTGATGTCAACCTTCTCAATGGCTATTGGGGAACTGAGCGAGTCTACCACCACACCGCCCCCATATCGATGAATTATGCTTTGCATGAAGCCTTGCGACTGGTTCTTGAAGAGGGTCTGGAAACAAGGTGGAAGCGCCACCAACAAAATCATGAACGCCTGGTTGCAGGTCTTAGCGAAATGGGACTTGGTATTGCTTCTCAGCCTGGCCATCAATTGTGGCAACTCAACGCTGTGACCGTTCCAGAGGGTATTGACGAAGCATCGGTCCGACAACAACTCCTTAAGGATCATCAAATTGAAGTCGGCGCGGGCTTAGGCCCACTCAAAGGGAAAATTTGGCGAGTGGGGCTCATGGGTGAATCCTCACGCCCAGAACATGTGGATCAACTACTGGGCAGCCTGAAGTCTATCCTTAGCCGCTAGGAGGCTCCCCCCTCACCCAGGCTACTCTGTAGCCCAGTCACATCACTATGATCCTGGCAGAACCCTCTCGAATCATGCCATGGATCATGCTCTCGGCTTGTCTGGGCATCGGGCTTTTCAGCTTATTTTTTGTGGCGCTGCGATGGTTTGAATACCGCCAGACCTTTAGGCCGAGCCAAACCATCGTTTCTCAGCCCCATGAAAGCATCCCAGGTGGCAAGGAACTTCGAGTCATGTCAGGAGGGAAGTATACTCTGAGCGCTTGGTTTCTGCCTTGCCAAGCCTCTTCCCCTTACCATGATTGGTTGATTGTTTTTTCTCACGGGAATGCTGGGAATCTATCACATCGACAGGATTTTTTCCGGACTTGGCACAGCATGGGCTTCAACATCCTGGCCTACGACTACCGCGGCTACGGCACCAGCCAGGGAAAGCCAACCGAACAGGGAACCTATGAAGACCTTCGTGCAACCATTCAGTGGGCAGAAGAGGCCGGGTTTGAACCATCGCGTATCATTTTACTTGGTAAGTCCCTGGGAGGTGGGGTGGCATCCGCTCAAGCCGCACGCCTCCCGGTAGCAGGTTTGATCCTTCACTCAACTTTCACCAGCCTACCTGATCTGGGGGCTGAACTGTTTCCTTGGTTGCCCGTCAGGGCGCTGGCTGGCATGGCATTCCCGACTCGAAAACGGCTGGCTTCAATCCAATGTCCCGTCCTGATCCTTCATAGCAAGGAAGATGAATTAATTGGCTTCACGCACGCAGAGCGCAATCAGGAAGCCTGCACTTCTCCTTGCCAGCTGATTGAACTGGACGGCGGCCACAATGATCCTGACTCCTCTCGGATGGAGCAAATCACTCAAGGCATCAATCAATATATGGAAACCCTCAACCATCATGACAACGCTCCATCAGGACGATGATCTGGTAATGCAGCCCAACATCCCTTCATGAGAACCTCCAAATATCCATCCAGCTCAAATGGTTTTTCGCAGCGGGCTCAAGCTGTTGAGCCTCCCCCTATCGCCTGGCTGATGGAACAGAAACTCAAGTATCCAGCACTGATTTCCCTGGCTGCGGGTTTTACCGATCCGGATACACTACCAGACAAAGAGACCATGCAGATCATGCATCAAATGGCCAAAAGCAAGGCGGTGATGCGAACCACGCTACAATATGGGACAGGATCTGGAAGAAAGCGACTTCGCGAGTTGACCGGCCAGCGCATCGCTGAACTGGACCACACGGCATCAGATAAACCTGCCTACAATTCGGAACGCATCCTGATTACCCACGGTAGCCAACAATTTCTATATCTCGTCACCGAAGCGCTTTGTGATGCGGGTGATATGGTGATGGTGGAGGCACCCACTTACTTTGTTTACCTGAGTATCCTCAAATACTTTGGGGTCAGGGCATGCAGTGTCCCCCTGAAAACCGATGGGATTGACCTCGTCGCGTTTGAAAAAAAACTCGAACAACTCAAGCAGTCAGGAGATCTGTGGCGCCTGAAGATCATTTACTTGGTTACTTACCACCAGAACCCAACCAGCCAGAGTATGCCATTGGGTAAAAAACAAGCTCTCATGCGTCTGCTTGCCAGATATGAGAGGGATGCGGGTCATCCCATCTATGTCTTGGAGGATGCAGCCTACCGGGAACTAGGGTTTGCCCAAGAAGCATCGGCACCATCCATGTTATCCCTGCCCGGGGCCTTGAAAAGGGTGATCTATTCAGGGACCTACAGCAAACCCTTTGCCACCGGTATCCGGGTCGGATTTGGGATCAGTCCTGCACCGCTGGCAAGGGCCCTCGAGCACATCAAGGGTAATCAGGATTTTGGCACCGCGGAACTGCTTCAGGCCATCCTCGAGAGAGCGCTGGAAAGCAGACTTTACGCAAAGCACCTCAAGCTCATCCAAGCTCGTTATGCTCAGAAGGCAGGGCGAATGGTTGATGCGATGAAAAAGTATTTCCCATCAACGGTCCAATGGGCCGCCCCACAAGGAGGCCTTTATGTCTGGACGAAAGTTCCAGAACCAGTCGACACAGGTCCAAGGGGCGAGCTCTTTGAGACGAGCCTAAAACAGCAGGTGCTCTACGTCCCTGGATGCTACGCCTATGCCCCGGACGTCATGGGCCCTGAGAGAAACACTGCCATGCGACTAAGCTTCGGCAACGCCAGCCTGCATCTGATCGAAGAAGGCATTCGTCGCCTCGGCAAATCCCTCAGGGCAACCCTAGGATGACCCTGAAGCAATCCGAGCACTGAGAGTGGACTTGGCCCTGATGGCGCTAAAAATCGAAAGTCACGCCCTCGAGGCGGCGAGCAATTTCCCCAAGCACGCGCTGCTCCTCTTCGAGAGTCGGAGCATTGAAGGTCACGCTGAACCGGAGGAAGGCGCCTGCATCGTCCCAAGGAACCGTTGAAATCAACTTTTCTCTGATCAACCACTGCGAAGCAGCCTCGGCATTTTCAAATACGACACGCTGTCCATCGGGTTGGATGGCTGCTGTGGGGCTTGGAAGGTAGAGGAAGAATGAACCGCTGGGCTTCCTGGCATCCAACCCTGCATCTTGGAGGACCTTAACCAAGCCATCCATGCGACGACTGTATTTGGTTGCAATGCTGGCTGTGATTTCAGGATGATCCCAACAATAGGCTGCAGCATGCTGAATAGCCAGGAACTGGCCCGAATCGGTGTTGTCCTTGACATCACCGTATGCTTTGACAATCCGCTCATTACCTGCAACGAACCCACAGCGCCAACCGGTCATGTTAAAGGCCTTGCTCGTGGAATGGAGTTCCACCCCCACATCCTTGGCTCCAGGAATGGACAGAAAGCTCAAAGGTGCCCCCTCGAAAACGAGCGCTGCGTAAGCCGCATCATGAACCACGATCACCTCATGTTGTTTCGCCCACGCTACCACCTCCTTGAAAAAATCAACCGTTGCGCTGGCGCCGGTAGGGTTGTTGGGGTAGTTGAGAACCAGAACTTTGGCTCGGTCCATTACAGCACCAGGGATAGCACCCAGATCAGGGAGGAAGGCGTTTTCTCGGGTAATGGGCAGCTGATGGACCTCGCCGCCGTAATACCTAGCATGAGTTCCCAGCACAGGATATCCAGGTGTTGTCATCAACACGACGTCACCAGGGTTGATAAAAGCTGCCGGCAGGATGGAAAGCGCTGCCTTGCTACCAATCGAATGTAAGACTTCAGTGGCTGGGTTGATACCGGGAGCACCACAGACACGATCCAGATAGCGAGCCGCTGCCAGCTTCATGACTTCATCGCCATTATCGGCATAGCCTCGATTATGAAGTTTGGAGGCCTCGGTATGCAGGATCTCAATCACCTCCGGAAAAGCCATTGCATCGGGCTCACCCACACCCATGTCGATGATCTCCGCACCAGGATTGGCTTCAAGAGCCGCTTTCTTGGCCCTTTTGATCTTCTCGAACTTGTAGATGGCAGTGGTCTTGCCATACTGGCTTCCGCCAATTCTTTCAGCGAATAGATTCTGGATATAGGTTTCTTCTGACATAGGTTACATTGAGTCGTTTTTCACTTTTACAGCGAGAAAGTCGGAAAATAGTCAATCATCAAGAGATCATCAAGCATCGACTCACCTGCTTTCATGCGAATTTTCCCCGTCATCCTGCATGTCGACATGGATGCTTTTTTTGCCTCTGTCGAACAGCGAGATCGCCCCGAGCTCAGGGGATTGCCAGTGATTGTGGGAAGTCCTCCGGGAAGGCGTGGTGTCGTGTGTGCTGCTAGCTATGAGGCCAGAGCTTTTGGGGTTCATTCTGCCATGCCATCCAACATCGCTCAAAAACGATGTCCCAAGGCTATTTTCCTAAAGCCGGACATGGAGCGCTATCGAAACGAATCGATCCAAATCATGAGACTGATTGCTCCCTTTGGGGATCAAATCGAACAAGTTTCAGTAGATGAAGCCTACCTTGATGTCAGCCTACAATGCCAGCTTGCAGACCATGACCAATCCCTACACAAAGCGCTAGATCTGGCTCGCAAGCTGAAGGACTGTGTGAAGCAGGAGCGCGGGCTAACTATCAGTGTTGGCATTGGTGGTAGCAAGCTGATGGCAAAAATTGCTAGTGACTTTGACAAACCTGATGGTTTGATCCTCATTCCCGAAAGGGACAAGGTGGCTCTATTGGGCGCCTTACCGATTCGGCGTCTGCCCGGAGTCGGTAAAGTGACTGAAGAGGCCCTGCTGGCGGCTGGCATTGATCGTATCAATCTTCTCAAGGACCTCTCCCATCCCCCAACCGGGCTAAGCGTCAACCAACTGCAGCACCTGCAGTCGCTGGCAGAGGGTAGGGATGATCGATCTGTCCGGGAAACGACAAGCATCAAGCGCATCAGTAGTGAAAACACCTTTGATGAGGATACCGAGGATCGCCGCTTGATCAGACAATGTCTCAGGCAACAGGCAAACGAACTTTCGGGGAAGTTGCTCTCTCGATCACTTCATGCCCAGGGTATCCAGGTCAAGGTGCGCTATGGTGATTACACCACCTTATCAAGGCAAATAAGCCTCACAGACCCTATTCAAAGGGAGGATGATATTTACCGCTCGGCTTGTCGATTGCTCGGCAAGCATCAACTCGTCTCGCGGCCCCTGAGGCTTATAGGCATTGGCGTCTATACTCTGCGAGAGAGCCCGGTCATCCAACTTCTGTTGCCCCTGGAATGATCCTACCCCCATAAGGTTGGATGGATAATCATGGCTCAGCTACCAGGATGGCATCCCCATGAACCACTGGATGAGCCATCGAGCGCGACTCATCGTAAAGCCAGTGAACCCGAATATCATCCATGTTAAGTAGCAGCCTAGTATCTCGATCAGGCAAGTGGCGCTTGTGTGTTGGATAGGTTAGGCTCGGGTAGCGCTCAGAGCTTGAGAGCCGGATCCCATCAATTCTACCGGCAAAAAAATGATTCCCTCCCTCGCGAAAATCTTCCGAGGCTCCGATGACCCAGTCACCCCCCTGCCACGCAATCGATCCTTGATAATCAAGCGTGGCATGGCGTTGCCCATCCAGCAGGAAGGCAACACCGCTGGGTTGGATTTGTGCCACAAGGTGACACCAACGGCCATCAGGCACAGCCATGCTCACAGGGGCATGCAATCGTTGATTCTGTCCGCTAACATCATAAAGGCTTAGGAAAGGAATCCCCCCTTCCAAACCAAGAGTCAAACCGGCCTGTCCCTTTTGATTGGAGATGAGCCAGGCATCTTGCGAAGGCTTTTGGGAGAAAAGCTTCATTTCCAAGGTCAGGCTATCCCCGGTGAGTTGAAGTTGGTCCTCGGCAATCACCATGCAGTCATCTCTTCCGTCAAGGAGCATGACCGACTCCCTGCTAGGCACAGCAGGGGCTGGCAGATCAACTCGATAGGGAATCTCAAAGGACTTAGGGAGCAAATCAAAGACATGATCCGACTCGTCCACCCACTGCAGCATCATCTTGCAAAGTGGCGGCTTCCATGAGAGATCGAGCGAATCGGACCACCGAAACAAACGGAAGTGGCACTCCATTTCCTCATGTTCGGGAATCGTCCGATCAAAACGCGATGGTGAAAAAATCCAGCGAGAGTCCAAGCTTTCCAGATTAAGGCGAACCTTAATGGGGATATCTAAAGGGTTCTGCAGTCGCATGCGGACCAGCCCATCTGTCCCACCATCGGAAGCCATCTCGAATCTCGGACTGAAGCCTGGAACCACCCCATCGAGTGTTTGCATATCTTGACTGATCTTCCCAGTTACCTGACGCACATCCATGGTCCTACCAACCGGCAAAGCTGCCATGCTGAGACGATCTCCCCTGACCGAGACCATATGGAATTGATGCAGATAACCCGCATCGGGTGATCGGCCATTTTGCGAGCCACCGGTTGTGGCAAGGGTCACATATTCGATACCGTCGCGGATACCATCGTAGCGCATCCGGTGAATATGCCCCGCAAAGACGGCTTTGACGTTACCTGCCCCGACCAGCAAGCGATGAACTTTTTCCCAATCATCGCCATATTGACCTCCAAGCCAGCGAGGGTGATGCAGGAAAACAAAAACATGAGACGCCTTGGAGCATTGACCCAAGGTATCTGCAAGCCAATCAAACTGGCGCTGACTCATTTGCTGTGACAAAGCCTTGTTGGTTGCCTTCTCACCTGTCTGAGGATTGCCTTCATCAGAATAAAGGATAATGAACCATGCTCCTTTGTGTTCAAAAGCATACCAAAGGGGGCCAAAATGCTGTTCATAGTTCGATTCATGTTCTCCGGGAGGCATCCCCTGACCACGCCAATAAATGTCATGATTGCCGGCCACCGGAAACCAGGGCATGTGCAAACCCTCCATGATATGGCGGTATTCTCGCATCTGCATGAGCCAACCCACCTGTCCGTTATACCCTTGAATCATGTCGCCAACGGTCATGACCAGGTCTGGATCCAGCAAATTGATCTCGTCAACAGCTTGGGCAAGGATTTGGACACCATCGCTGGGTCCACCAGTGCGATCACCCAGCACGGCAAAACTGAAATTAGCCTCATTTTCAGGTAATTCCAGGGAACGAGCGCTACGATTGCTGAGGTATCGAGACGCACCAGATTGAGCAACGACTTGGGCATTGAGTGCGCCGCAAGTCAAATGAATCAAGCAAGCCAAACATAACCATGGATACCCTGGCGCCTGAGCACGAGAAAACAGGACCCAAAACATGCCGCTCATGTTAGGCGG
>JALRAZ010000427.1 GCA_023257935.1 Verrucomicrobiota bacterium | reverse complement strand
AGGCGTCGCTGCTGCTCGCCCGCATCCATGGCCTGGTATTGATTAATTTTTCGTTCCCAGAATGATCGCTTCGAAGCCGCATGCTGCTGGAGTAGACGCTCGCGCTCCGATGGCTCAGCCTTCAAAAGTCGCCTTAAATGCGTCACAGGGGACTGATCAGGAGAAGGGATGGATCCATCGGCACTGCCAGAGAGAGCCACCCTCAAAGGTGCCAGAGCTGGCCGAGGCTGGGCAAGAAGACCCAATGCCAGGCAGAAGCCAAGAGCTAAGGCGATAAGCGAGCGTGGCTGAAACTGATTGGTTCTCATGGCTGCCATCCTCCTCAATCCATGGCCAGGATGAGTTCCCAGTCCACGTCAACCGATGCCTGAGCCATGCCTGAAATAGCCTGAAAGTCCTTGAGTTCCTCAATGGACGGCAAGCTTTCCAGATCATCTAGTTGGCTCATTGAGATCGCAAGCCGATCAGGTGGCTCACTCCAATGCCAGGCCAACCATCCCAGGGTCAAACCGGCTGCCATGCCCGAAACTCGCAACATCGGGTGCCGCCATAGCTGATGGAATCCTCGGCTCCAGGCCCTAAGCGCCGGGCTCACAGGCTGCGAGGAATCAACTTGAGCAGGCAAAGGCAGGAAGGCTTCATCCACCGCTTCCAGAACGCTTTGGGTGAAGCCCTCGGGAAGAGGACCATCAGCCAGATCCTTGACTCCTCTCAAGAGGGCTTCATCCAGCTTCCAGTCCTTGGCATGATCGGGGTGATCTGCCAGAAAGGCCTTGAATTCTTTGAGTTCGGCATCACTGAGGGAGCCTTGCCAATGCAAGTCAACCCAGTCTTGATAACGACGCTTTTTCATAACAACAGAGATAGAAACCCTAATCGGTTGGAAAAGTTGCACTGACCGCATCGTTTCATGATGAAAAAAGCGTTCAGCCCCTGGAATCAGGCATCTTCCCAATCCCCGGTCAGGAGGTAGTTTTGGGCGCGCTTCTTGATGGTTTCCCGGCCTCTGAAAATGAGGGATTTGACAGCAGAGAGAGAACAGCCCATGACCTTGGCCATTTCCTCGTAACTGATATCCCCTTCGCGGCAAAGCAGGACGGCAATGCGTTGATTCTCGGGCAGTTGATCAATGGCCTCTTCAAGGCATTGAAGGAATTCCTGATGTGCCAATTCCTGGTTGGCTGGCCGAGCACGGTGGTCAGGGGGATCCAAATGTTGGGCTGGCCCCTCCCCATCCGTGGTCTCATCCAGTGAGTCGGTCCATGGCTTGCGAGAACGGCGTCGAATTTCGTTGAGGGTCAGGTTTCGGGCAATGGTGAAGATCCAGGTGGAAAATTTGGCGGTAGGTCGGTAGCGATCAGAAGCTCGGTAGACCTGAATGAATACTTTCTGGGTGATATCCTCGGCTTCGTCGCGATCACGCAGCATGCGATAGACAAGGTTAAAAATGGGTCGTTTGTATTGATCAACCAGACCCTCAAAAGCCTGCAGATCTCCCTGTTGAACCCGCATCATCCGATCGGCATCGGCATCCACTTTCTCCGGCTCATTCATGATCGGCCCCAACCAAGCGACCCCAGTCAAGCGCTTTGAGTCGGAGATCCGCGAGGATTCCCAGCGCTGCACACTCAAATCGCCTAGGATCAAACCCGTTGGTCATTTACCTGAAATCCCTCCAAAGCCACCGCATGGTCTGCGGAAAAATCCTTCCAGCGTGGCGAGTATTGTGCTGCCCCACCCCCCAGACCATTCGATAATCATAGTTCATGTAACGCAAGGCTGCCTCCATCTGCTTGTTGGCAAGAGGCCAATTACCGTGGGCATTGTCCAAATCATTGACGCCCTCCTGCAGGAACACCCTCAAGGGTTTTGCCTCGGTTTTACGAATCAGGGACGGATACTCATACCCCCCTCGAATGTTCACAAAACTGCCTATGTGACTGACCACCTTCCCAAACAGATCAGGCCGTTCCCAGGCTGCGGTGAAGGCACAGATTCCCCCTGAGCTATTGCCACAAATCGCTCTCATGGCTGGATCCGAGCTGAGGACGTAATGCCGACTCACCTCAGCCAGGATTTCCTGATCCAGAAACCGGACATAGTCCGCATTAGGGGTGTCATACTCCACGCTGCGATGATTCATCGCTCGTTGGCCTGCTTGCGGCATGCCCAGGTTGCCCGGATTGATGAACACCCCTAGGGTCACCGGCATAAGACCTTGATCAATCAGGTTATCAAACACGGCGGGAACATGAAAGTTTCCCTTCGGATTGAGAAAACCTTGTCCATCCTGAAAAACCATGAGGGCGGCGGGACGATCTGGATCATACTGGGCAGGGACATAAACCCAGTACTTTCTCCAAGTGCCTGGATAGACTGAGCTTTGATCCCAGACATACTCAGTGATGGCCCCACGTGGGACACCTACCTGGTAAGTCGATTCAATCGGCATCGAGGCATTGGGCTCAGCCGTGTAGCCCTGCATCCAGCAGGACAAACCAAGCAAGGCAGCCCAAAGGAATCGTGTGCCATAGATCATGGGCTGATTGTCCCCACCCCGACGGGGTTGTCAATGCCTCAGCCTATGAGAAGCAAGGGCCTTGGGCTGCTGCATGCCGTTGATTTAGCTGAACGCAAAGGGTCCAGCAGCAGGGGTGCATCCTCCCCTTTAAGCATGGATGCTAAAAAGGACCCACCCATAAGGGCAGGTCCTTTTTCCGAAATTGCGGGGCACTTAAGGGGAAACGAATCCCACGTTGCCATGCCACTTAGCGACCCTTGTCGGTCAGAGCACCCAGGAAGG
>JALRAZ010000415.1 GCA_023257935.1 Verrucomicrobiota bacterium | reverse complement strand
TTCGGCTTTCGGAACTGGCTGCGATACGACTAGAGCAGCTTCACCTAGAAGCTGGCTTTGTGCAGGTTATTGGCAAGGGAAGCAAGGAGCGGGTGATTCCTGTTGGGTCGGTGGCTACGGATGCCATGGATGCCTACCTGCAACGAGGACGGCCTCGTCTGGTCCGTGCCACGACCCCAGGCGTTGTTTTCCTCAACCAGCGAGGCAAGGGCTTTGCTCGCAGCACCCTCTGGCTTCGGTTTATTAACCGCGCACGGCGTTGTGGGATCGAAGGGCGCTTGACCCCTCACATGCTGCGGCACAGTTTTGCCACCCATTTGCTTGATCGTGGAGCTGACCTCAGGGTTATACAGGAAATGCTTGGGCATGCCAGCATCGCCACCACCGAGCGATACACACACGTCGCCAAGGAAAAATTGCGTCATGTGCATCAACAGTTTCACCCAAGGGCCTGAAGCCCACACTTGTGCGTGGGTCTTGCAGCTTCGATGTCATGTGTTGTAACTATGGTTCCCTTGGCATGCGCGAAAACAACCAAACCACGCAATCAGCAACCAATCCGTTAGAAAGGCATGATGCCGAGTATTGCGTGATGGTCCTTGCCGGTGAGGCTAGTGGTGACGCATTGGCTGCGGGTTTGATTCAAGCCATTGAACAACGCATGCTCAAGGGGAAGGCGATTTGTTTTTGGGGAGCAGGGGGGCAGTCCATGGAAGCAGCAGGGGTGGAAGTGCTGATCGATTTCACTCGCCACGGGGTTTTTGGGCTTGTGGAGGTTTTACGTCATTATTTTCAGTTCAGACGCTGGCTCCGTCAATTGGTCCAAGAAGCTCTCAAGCGGAAGCCTCAGGTCGTGGTGTTGACCGATTATGCCGGGTTTAATCTGCGCTTTGCCAAGGCTCTGCGGCATGCCATCAAGCGCAGCGGAAGCGCTTGGAGTCCCCGAATCATCTATTATGTTTCACCTCAGGTGTGGGCTTCCAGGGCTTCACGGGTGTTTGCCCTGCAGAACCATGTGGATTGTTTACTGAGTCTTTTCCCATTTGAGAAGGCCTGGTATCGTTTGCGCGCTCCAGGCTTTCGGGTGGAATATGTCGGGGATCCCATGCGAGATCGTTATCAGTCCTGTTTCAGAGCCCAGGGTCGCATCCTCTCTGATCGGCCCTGCCTGGTGCTTCTACCGGGCAGTCGGGAGGGGGAATTGAAACGCCATCTTCCCTTGATGAGTCAGGCGATGGTTGGCATTGAACGGGAAGCAGGGAAGGTTCGCTTCATCATGGTTCTTTCCAGCCAGCGTCATGTCGAGCTGGCAAAAGCCCTCATGGGGCATCCTGAAAATCTTACCTTTCAGGTCGGATCACTCAGTGATGCGCTCGCTCAGGCAGATCTTGCCATTGCTTGCTCAGGTACCGTGACCCGCGAATGTGCTTATCATGGTGTGCCAACCGTGGTTTTCTATCGACTTGCCTGGCTGACATACCAGGTGGCTCGCCTGATCGTTCAGGTAAAATATATCTCCATGGCAAATCTCATGCTAGGACGTGAAGTTTTTCCGGAACTGATTCAGGGTCATGCCACCCCAAAGCGTATGGTGGACAAGGTGGTCGTCTGGCTGCGCTCCAGCAGCCAGAGGCAAGCGGCTCACGATGCCTTGGCGGATTTGATGCTCAAAGCAAGCCCGGAGCAGGCTTTTGATCGAGCAGCTCAGGTGATTTGGGAATACCTGTCACCACCGCCTGGGTCCCAGCCACCTTCTGAAATTGAGTCAAGCGGTGTAGGGTAGGGCGACAGAGCGATAAAGTTGCCTGATGACCTCAGGTCCGTGGGTTTGCTCGAGCCGGCGTATGATGAAATGTCCCCTGGCCATTCGCTGAAAGTGGCTTATGAAAATAAGATTAATCGCCATGCCCCCAGCTGCGCCAGCAATGGGGATCATTTTAGCAGCCGCCTGCTGGGAGAGGATCACGCCGAATCGAGCTGCGACCGCTGAGATCAGACGAGGCATGACAGCTCCACTGCCTCGACTGATTTGGGCAGCCGCCAGAGCGGCGGTTGCTTCGGAAACAACTCGAGCCAGTGCCAGTCGCACCGCCCAATAATTGCTGGAACCTGGCTGATCCTTCTGCTTGCCGCCTTCAAGCGCAAATACCTCGATGCAAGCAGTGAGGGTTTCAGGCGAACGAATGGAAAAGCCTTCACTGCGAGCAATGTCAGCAATCGAGCGGAGCATCAACGTGGTCGACAAGGGGATTTCCCATAAAAAAGTAGCCAGCCCCAGTG
>JALRAZ010000309.1 GCA_023257935.1 Verrucomicrobiota bacterium | reverse complement strand
GGTTTCAGCATGAAGATCCAAGACCCTCGCGAGGCCCATGCATAGAAGTGCTGCCGATAGGATGGAAAAGGGTTTCATCACAGCTCTGCGGACGTTTGGGATCATTTCTCTTGTGTCGCTTGATTGAGGGCGGCAAGTCATTGCTCGATTATCCGGAAGAAGGCGCTTGGTTGATCAGCAGGCTGTTCAAAGCCCTCTTTCAAATCCTCTGCCGCTTTGATTTCTTCATCCACCCATGTGGTCAAATCCTGACTCGACTGCAGGCGATAGGATGCCCCCTTACCCGTCTCGGGGACAATGCGGATGGTCTTGTCCTTGCGCATCACTCGAGCGGGCGTCAGCACGGGTTTGGAAACCACCACTTCAAAACGCTCCAGGGCAGCAGCTGAAGGGCCCATTCCTTCAATCGTGGAGCGAAAATAAAAACCTTCTTTGGGAGGCGACTCTTTCAAATCCACCTGCCTGAGATCAGCCTTCACAGGCCCAGGTGGCTTGATGGACACCTCCATCAACTCAGTGCCTCTATCCACTGCCCATGCCGTGAGATCGCTCCCGCCATCCTCGTGAAGCCGACGAAGCAGGATTTGCTCTTGGTTCATGCTCAGGGGTACGAGAAAGTCGGAGGTGACATCCAGCTTGACGCGTCCCTTCGTGGTACCATCAGCCTTCAACCACTCAACCTGACACCAGGAGTGCACGGTTCGACTGCCATCAAAATCCGTGGTCACTGTTTGTCCATCGATCAAACAAAGCGTCGAGGATGGGTTTTGATCGTCCACATAAACCTCCATTCCCACGTAGGAATCCATCGGAGGGGGTGGAAAAATCAGGATGAAGACATCAGGCAGAGACCACTTTCGTGACCACCTTTGGATCTCTTCTCCCTGCAGGAGGACAGGGAGAAGCAGGCAGAAGATCCACAAGTAATGGCTGCATCTTTGCATGGTTGGAACTTAGAAGAACTCTTCTTATGGTCAAGTCACTTCCCTACCAGCCAAGGCATTGACTCTCGGTTGGCAATCGGCGAAGGTTTGAGGATTATGCAACTCTTCACATCATCCCTTGGTCGGACCCTTCCCACCCTCATCCTTCTCATCACCAGTCTGATGGCTACCCAAGGTCTTCGGGCCGATCACCACGAGGAAAAAGACATCGTCGGCCTGGCCAGCGAAAACGAATCTCTCAAAATCCTGGTCAAGGCGCTCAAAAGCGCCGGCCTGACCGACATCCTCAAGCTCAAAGGCCCCTTCACCGTTCTGGCTCCAACCGATGACGCGTTTTCAAAATTACCAGAAGGAACACTGGAAGGGCTTTTACAACCCGAAAACAGACAAAAATTGGCTATCCTGCTCAAGAACCATGTCATCACGGCACAACTCAAATCAGATGATCTGAAACCAGGCACACGGAAGTCCATCGCTGGCAAAGAACTCACCATCACCCACCAAACTTCCGACGACACGAAGGATTCTAACCTCATTAAGATCAACTCCGCCACCGTCCTCAAAGCCGACCTGATGACTTCAAACGGAGTGATTCATTTGATTGATACGGTTTTGATTCCCAAGCCATGAAAGCTTCATGAAGAAAGCCACCACTTGGCTCCTGGTAGCCCTCATGGCGTGGTGGGGTTTGGCGACTACACACGCCGGTAAGATCTTCACCTTTGTGTGTTCTGCGACACAAACGAACCCTGATACCGGAGAAAAGACGCCCTGCGCCTTTGAAAGCGAGGTGACATTTGGAGGGGGCAAACTTTCCAAAACCTTGACCGGGTTTTGCTGGTCATGTTCAAGATTCGTTTATCTCCATTGGACGCGGGAGGGAATCGATCCCAAAACGATGGCCGCCATTGGTTTGGAGGTTGTGAGCAAGCCTTCTCCCATCGCTACCCTTTGGGATGGAGCCACAGGCAAGACCCTAGCTCTCTACCCTTGCCCGGACTGCCGGAAACCTATCAAGGAAATCGTTTCGGAAAAACACCTCAAGCACTGCCCGAAGTGCCGACAATCCGGCTTCAAGCCGGATCCGAAGCAACCCATGCTTATCTTCGACTGATCAGGCTCAAATGGCCAGGCCTGTTCGGCAGCCAAGGGCCAAAGTGTAGCGGGCGATTTGAAAAGGCACACCCGAGCGAGAAAGGTCGATTGGGACGCTCAAGGTTCTTGAGCCATCTTCTTACGATATTGCTCAAGCCTCTCCTTGGCTGCCTGCTTCGAAATCTCTCCCTTTTCAACCATGGCGATAAGTTTCTTTTCAGCGGCCAGGTAGCGCTCCTTACGGCGAGCCATCTCATCCTGCTTGCCCCGAGATTCACCAAAGAGTTCCTTGCGGATGCCCATCAGCTTGTCTTCGGCATCCCTCTCTGAAATTTCTCCCTTCTTAACCATGGCTTTCATTTTCTTCTCAGCAGCCATGTAGCGCTCCTTGCGGCGAGCCATCTCATCCTGTGAGGTGACACCAGTCGTTTTTTTCTTGGACACCTGATGCTCTTTCAAGGCCTGAATCATCACCGCGGCCTGCTCCTTGGTGAGATCTCCCTTGCGGATACCTCTTGCCAGCCGTTTTTCGATGGCTTGGAGATTCTGGGCTTCGAGATGGGCCGCTGGGAGCCCACTGGCGATCAGCCAAAGGGCAAGGAAGCAATGATGCCATTTCGAGGTGAAGAGAAAAATGTAACGTGATAGGAAAGACTCCATGATTTAAAGCGGGGTTTAAATCATTAGTAGGCCCTGTATTC
>JALRAZ010000294.1 GCA_023257935.1 Verrucomicrobiota bacterium | reverse complement strand
CTAAAAGAAGCATGACCTGTGTTAATCTCAACACCCGGCTCTGGGGTATAGCCATCATCGGAGTCGATACCATATCTTGCGTTCATTAGAATCTCCATCTATCCAGCGCCCCCGTTCGTCCACATGAAGAAATCTCCCGGGCCCTGAAACTCGTTTAATCCGATATACAAACGATTGTTTTCGAAGGTTCCTGCAGGGGTACCCTCGGTGGTCATCCCCATGAACAGGTTCTGCCCATCTTCCACCATGGGGGCAATCCAGATTGGCTCTCCGGGTTGCCCCAGAAAGGAAAAGGCACCCATGTCGGGAATCAAGCGTTTGGCGGCGGGCCCCAAACTCACCGTCACTGAATGGGGGTCTTGCCCTTCCCATACCTGCCAGTGGAATTGCCCCGCTTGATGGAAAACTTTGAAGTCTCCGTGGCCCGTGCGCCACAGCTCACGTTCCTGAGCAGAGATTGTTAAATGGAAGCTCAAGAGACCCATGAGCGTGGCCGCAAAAATGGTGATGTTTTTCATAAGTGTGTTGATTTTTTATTGTTTTTTAAAAGGTTGGATGCCCGTCCTCCGCAAAGGACAGGGCGTGGTCGCCCCAGCCAAGCCATGCCATGAAGGAGGTATGCGCCTGGTGGAGCCCTTCGCTGGGTTTATGGGTTGGCGATACGGAATTCAGGGGGCTGGGCAAAGTTGAGGCCTTGCTCAATCCACTCGTAGACCTGGCCGGCCTCCAGGGCACCGACGTGCCCGTCGGCATAGAGGTAGTTGGCCGAGCCTTGCGTGTGATCCTCGTTGGGGGCTCCTGCAAGGTGCCGATCGGGCTGAATGTCTGCGATCACCCCTTCCCATCCACTGGAGAGCCAGGTCCTGGAATGAGTGTGATCGGAAAACGGTGACAGACCATAGGTATCACTGGATTCAAAGAGAAAGTAGGTCTGTGAGGGTTCCCTGAGTTGATCCATGCGAGGTGCCCGTTGCAGGACTCTTCCAAACGAGTCCACCACGGACACGGCAAGGAAGTCGTTGAGTAGGTAACTCGACCCCCCATTTTGTTGGCGCTGCATGCGCTGGGGATCGGATGGACACAAGCGGATTGCCTCGGAGCCGCCCACATAGGGACCCAGTTTCCGAACCCAGAGTTCGTTGGTGTTGAGGGTTTGATGCGCCGTTTGCGGCAATCTCCCATCAAAATCATCAGCATACATCACAAGCCCCAACCCAAGCTGACGTAAGTTGGAGATACATTTGACTTGCCTGGCCTTGCCGGAGGCACGGCTCAAGGCAGGCATCAGCATGGAAGCCAGCAGACCTATAATGGCAATGACGACGAGCAGCTCGATCAAGGTAAAGGCAGTTTTGGGTGCCTTCACAAGCCTGGCACCCGCCTTGCGGGGCCAAAAAATAAAATGAAACATGTAAAAAAATTGGGTTCAGACTATTGCCGACAAGGCACCCCAAAGGGATGTCTGTGCAGCAGATTTTTGAAAATCAGGGGGTCTAAACCAAAGCGGGTGGAGCGCGGGGAGCAGCACTCCGAGTCCATGCCAACTCAAGGCCATCATGCAGGAACGTCGGCATGGCCTCGATGGATGGAGGAATTAGCAGGAAAGCAGAGGAAGATGTCAGGTCGAGTGAACCCGACTCACAGAAGGGAGCCAATGGATCTTCGCTGACGGGCTGGTCTTCCTCAGAAGAATCTTGATCGTGATGTCCATGACCTGCTTCCAGAACGAGGGAGCAGTGAACGTGGTCTCCATGAAACCATTGATGGAAGCCGATACTTCGCGCCCCCATGGAGAACACCAGCAAGCAGGCCGCCAGCGAAAGAACGCTGAAGTGTTTCCAAATTGGCAATGGAGTGCTGCGGCTCAAGGTTTGAAAGCCTTAAAGGATGGATGGGATCCCTGGCAACCTGTTTTTAAAAAAAGGGGCTTTTTTCTTAAGGTTATGCGAAAACTCGATTGAGTTTGTTCCAAAAGGTTAAGGCGCGAACCCTCCTTCATCTGCCATGTAGCCGCCCTAGCCCAAACTGATCTCCGGCTTGTACGACTTGGCCTTGTTTGAGGAACACTTCGACCATTTTTTCACTGGAGACGGTGTTGTGGCGGTCATCCCGTACTACGCGTACGGTCGATCGGACAAGAAGGACCAGCCTCGCGTCCCGATCACCGCCCGGCTGATCGCCGACATGATCACCGTCGCCGGCGCGGACCGCGTCCTGACGATGGACCTCCACCAGGG
>JALRAZ010000238.1 GCA_023257935.1 Verrucomicrobiota bacterium | reverse complement strand
GAACTGTCTTTGCGTCCAGTCTCATGATTGATCCCGCTGATCCCGCCCTGTTCAATCACTTGGCTAAGCGTTCCCCCACTGAATCCCACAATAAGCAAGGCGATCGAAACAAAGGAAGCCACTGGAAAGGAGAGAAAGCTTGAGGCAGCCAAACCGATGGCAGCCAGGAAACCCATCCAACACAGGATAACCAGCATGCCACGGATGAAGTTCCAACCAAAACCTCCCTGACGAAAGAGCACTTCCATCCCGTCCTCCAGGCCAAAAAAGAGGGGGATCTGACTGCCATTGGTCAAATCAACGATCAAATTGCCATTGGCATCAACTAAATTGGGGGGGATCTCAAATTCAATCGGGGCTTCGGGAGAAATGTCCATCTGCCGTCGCATGCGCTGGGGGGTCTCTGGCGGCCCTAGTTCCCAGAGAACATCGTAGGTAGCGGTATCATAGGGGCGACTGGTGAAAAATTTGACTCTGAGGAACATGGGCTGATCCTTCACCGACTCAGGTGATCCAATGGGTATTTCCCAGCGCCGCACGTAACCTGGTCGAACAATCTGTTGCATGGCATCCACCTGCTCAGCTATTTGCCGACGTACCTGCACCGGATCCATCTGGGCCAAATTGGTATTTTCTTTAAGGCGCTGCTGATACAGCTCTTCAGCGTATGCAGTGGTGTCGGGGTAGTTGGGCAGGGCCGAACCTCTGGCTACAAAAATTTCATTTTGCAAGAGGGTTTGCTGTGCCTGTGAGAGCTTGCCTGCTCGCCACAGCGTGATCCCGTAAACAGCCGTCGATGAGAAAGCGAGTAAGAAGGCGTTTAGGAGGATGATTCCAAACCATTTCCCAAGCCATATTTTCCATCTAGGGATGGGTTTGACGGTCAAGAGCTGCATCTGAGATTCTTGAATTTCTCGAGCCAGACTGCCGCAGGCCATCCAGAGGGTGGCAAAGCCCAAGAGGAAAGTAATCGTGCTCAAAGTGTAAGTAAGCAGGATTTGGGTGAAGCCTTGAGCCGATCCATCGTGCTTGATCATCAACGGCAACAGCACCACCGAGGCTAGCAGCAAGCCACTCAGCACAACCACAACGCGGTATCGCACCGCGGCTTTAAGGGTCAACCAAACGATGGCGAAGAATCCCTGCATGCCTAACTTTTTGCCTTAGATGAGTCGTGGTCGGCCGAAGTATCTCCCTTAGCACCGTCATTCAACAGGGAGGAAAGCTTGTCGTTGGCCGCATCGATGGAACCCTGGTTTTGGCCAGGTGTGACAGCCTTGGTCGCAGCCCCAGAAACAGCCTGTTCCTGTGACAACTGATCCAGTTTGGCATGATCGACCTTTTCCTGTGGGGTAGTCTTCGCTTGTCGGGCAGGAGCGGGTTGCCCTTCGGCCACGGTCAGGCGATCAAGCACTTTGTCCCTGGAACCCTGTTCGCTGCCTTGGGCTGCCTTCAGGTAATCGGCCACCCCACCAGCCACCGCACCCGAGGTCGCTGTTTCCTCGGCCCTTGCTCGCTCGACCACTCCCAGGAAATAGCTTTCCAGATTTTGAGTGGGGTTGTCGACGGAGACCGAATCTTCCCTGACCTCAGAGCGAATAATCTCCAGAACCCGATTCATCGTCTCGCGCTTCAAAACAGGTGTGGTGATTCGAGTGACATCAGGGGTAGCCAGGAGTTCCTGAAGCGTTCCCTTGGCCTGGATGCGACCCCCATAATAAATGACGACGCGGTCACAGACATCTTCCACATCAGATAAAAGATGACTGCTCAGGATGACGGTCTTCCCACGCTTGGCAAGGGCCACGATGAGGTCCTTGATTTCTCGGCATCCGATGGGATCCAACCCAGCAGTCGGCTCATCAAGGATCACCAAATCAGGATCGTTGATCAGTGCCTGGGCAAGCCCAATACGTCGCTGCATACCCTTGGAAAACTCACCGACCTGACGATTTCTTGCATTGTTCAAACCCACCATTTCGATGAGCTGATCCGAGCGCTTGCGACGCTCTACCGCGTTGAGATTGAAAAGATTTCCAAAAAAATCGAGGGTCTCTTGTGAGTTGAGATAGCGGTAGAGGTAGGATTCTTCGGGCAGGTAACCAATGCGCGATTTAGTCGCGACGTGCCTTGGCGAATGGCCAAACACCTCGATATGACCGCGAGTTGGGTAGAGCAAACCCAACAGCATCTTGATGGTTGTTGACTTGCCTGAACCGTTGGGGCCTAGGAGACCGAAAACCTCACCTCGCTTGACCTCGAAGTCGACATTGTTGACGGCCTTGGCCTTAGGACGGCCCCAAAAATCCTTAAACACCTTGGTCAGGCCCTGAACGGAAATGACCGATTCCCTAGTCCCGGATTGGTTTGCCTCCGATAATTCCTTGCTACTTGCAGTCACCATGTTGATCGATCAGTCAGTTGTTTGAATGGCGTTAAGCGTTAATCAGGCTGGCTGCGTCGAGGCCTCAGTCGAGGGTTGCTTGCTCGGAGCAGCAGCTTCTTCGGCAACTTGCTCAAACGGCTCAAGCTCTTCACCGGATCGTACCAAGCGAAAACTATTGAACACAACCAGCAGAGAGCCTGCCACGTGCAACACCGCAGCCAAAATGGGAT
>JALRAZ010000250.1 GCA_023257935.1 Verrucomicrobiota bacterium | reverse complement strand
TAGACCCAGCGAACCGTGTGTCGTCCTTTGGGAATCGCTACCCAGGCCTCATGCCAATCCACCTCACCCGAGATCGTGGATTGAAGTACCTCATCCAACCAACATTCCAATCGGTCATTAATGGGCTCTGATGAGACTTTCCAAAAAAACTTGAGTTTGCCTGGTCCCTGCAGTGATGTCGAAAGCACCGAGGCCTGATTGCTCTCAACCGCTCCGGATTGGGCCGCATCAACCTGATCGTGCGTCATGGCCGTTTGATGAAACCAAGCTTCGGCCCCATCACCGGTCACAAAGGGTAACAAAGGCTGCTCCAATGCCTGCCCCAACAAACCCGATTCCATCACCTTCAGGGTGGCCACTTCACTCATGACCTGATCGCTCCCACTGATCACGGCGACTTGGTAGGCACCGGCTTGGTCGAAACTGGCATCGGCGATATCCAGAGTATTGGACTGGGCACCAGGAATAAGCTCATCATTGAAATACCACTGGTAACTCAGGGGAGGTGTGCCAGCAGCTTCAACTTGGAAAGAAGCAGGTTGGCCATGAAGCACGTCACGCGATGTGGGAGACTGGATGATCTGCAACGCATCAATAGGCAAAAAGTGTAATTGATCAACCCATCCTCGATCCAAACCGTAGCTAAGCCAGTGGTCCTTTTGATAAATCCATTGAATCCGATGCTTCCCTGCAGTGAGTGTTGTCGTGAAAGCCTCCCAATGTCGCTCACCCGATATGCTGGCAAGGACTTGACCATCAACCAAAAATTTGAGGTTGTCCCATGAAGTTTCAGATGACACTTTCCAGAAAAAGCCCAGATGCCCTGGCCCTTCAAGCTCGGTCGACAAAATGGCCATTTCATTGTTGCCTAAAGCAACCGAATGCACCGCATCCATCTGATCGTGGGATTCGTTGGCCTGACCCAACCAGGATGAACCTTCTTGATCCACCTCAAACAACCAGGTGGGTTGATCCAAGGCCTCGGCCAAATCGATGATCTGGGAGAGTGTTAGTTCGGCAGAATCACTGAGGAGCTCTTGGCCTCCGCCACTCACCAATACCGTGTAGGAGCCTGCATCAGCTAGAGAAGCCTCCGGAACTGTCATCGAGGCAGTTTGAGCGCTCGCCAATGCCACACCATTCAGGAACCATTGATAAGCCATGGGCTCCTGCCCACTCGCGGTCACGGTCAGGACGGCCGGTTGCCCTGGTAGGGCGCTCACGGACTGGGGTTGCTTGAGGATCTCAAGAGGGATCGGTTCTGCCTGAGATCCATCTCCAGAGAGACCCGTGATACCCTCAATCCAATCGGCGAAACTTGAAAGCCGAGTATAAATTCCATAGGCGTATGGCTCGGCGCATCCCTTACCCCAACTCACGATCCCCACCTGAAGCCAATGGCCATGGACCTCTATCACCAGGGGCCCACCACTGTCGCCCTGACAGGAGTCCTTGCCGCCATCCACGTAACCTGCTGCCAGCATGGATGGCTGGACCGATCCTGCGTAGGCCTTGGTTTCGTTGGCCTTGGCTGTGCTGACTACCGGGACCACCACCTTCTGAAGTCGATCAGGGGTCGAACCGTCGGCACTCAAGGTTCCCCAACCAGCCACAACCGCATCGGTGCCTGGAAGTGGGAACTCCGGATCGCTGTTCCACGAAAGCGTGGGGGCTTCAGCATCCAGCGGTTGCGCCAATCGGAGCAGAGCAATGTCGTTGACCATGGTGCTGGCTTGAAACCCCGGATGGACGATGATCTGTTCGATGGCGTGGTATTCGGTGATGTCACTCAAATACAAGCCCCCTATGGAGAGCTTGAAATCCTCCGCTGGAATGAGGCGCCCCGCATCATCCGTCACGCAGTGGGCAGCAGTCAGCACCCACTGGCTACCAATCAAGGTGGCACCGCAATCCCAGGGCCCTTGCAGGCTCCCAATCCAGGGAAATTCTCCAGGGGCTGCATCCTGACCCCCCACAATACTAGGTCGGAAAGCCGATGCAGCC
>JALRAZ010000182.1 GCA_023257935.1 Verrucomicrobiota bacterium | reverse complement strand
CAAATGTGGCTCCCTCCCGAAGAGCGCGTGCAGATCTGGTAAGGCTGCCAAGAAACAGACGCAGGGCAGAAAACGGCTCGGCTCAAGGCTTAAGCTCAAGGCACAAGGGCCCGATGGTGGGTCACCGAAAACTCAGGTGCTTCCAGCAAGACCTGACCTGAATCAAACAGGTGCTCAAAGGGTGGGAAGAAGGCATCGCCCTGAGGCTTGCCTTGGACGCGGGAAAGAAACAAATCCGAACAGTGCTCCAGCAACTGAGCGTAGAGGAGTGCCCCCCCACAAATGAAGAGGGTCCTTTCCTGATCCTTGCTCCAGGCCAATAGGGCATCGACTGAATCCAGGGTCAGGAGCCCCTCGGCCTCAAAACCCGAGCGACTCATGATCAAGGTCTGCCTCCCGGGCAGGGCTCTGCCAATGGATTGGTAGGTGAGCCGCCCCATCACCAGCACCTGGCCCATGGTCTTCTGCTTGAACCACCGGAAATCTTCGGGCAGGTGCCAGGGGATCTGATTGCCCTGGCCAATCACACGGTTTTCCGCCATGGCGGCGATAGCCTGAAAAGGTTTCATCCTTTAGATGGCAATGGGAGCCTTGATCCCAGGATGAGGATCGTAGCCCTGGAGCTGAAAATCCTCGTAAACGAAATCATGGATGTCACTCACCTTGGGATTGAGTTCCATCCGCGGCAGCGCTCGAGGTTCGCGCGTCAGCTGCAACCGAGCCTGATCCAGGTGATTGGTGTAAAGATGAAGATCCCCAAAGGTATGCACGAAAGTACCAGGCTTGAGTCCGCATACCTGGGCGACCATCAGGGTTAGCAGCGCGTAGGAGGCAATATTGAAGGGCACTCCCAGAAACAAGTCCGCACTGCGCTGATAAAGCTGACAGCTGAGCTCTCCGTCTAGCACGAAGAATTGAAACAGGGCATGACAAGGCGCCAGGGCCATCTGGTCAATTTCTCCCGCATTCCAGGCCGAGACGATGTGTCGCCGACTATCAGGATTGTTCCGGATGGAATCGATGACCTCGTTAATCTGATGGATGGAACGGCCATCGGCGGTGCGCCAGTCACACCACTGCGCTCCGTAGACCCGACCCAGGTTCCCCTCGGCATCGGCCCATTCATCCCAAATGCTCACCCCGTTTTCACGCAGGTAACTGATATTGGTATCCCCTTTGAGAAACCACAACAGCTCGTGGATAATGCTCCGGAGATGCAATTTTTTGGTGGTCAACAAGGGGAAGCCTTCCTGAAGGTCAAAACGCACCTGAGCCCCAAAGACAGATAGGGTGCCGGTGCCGGTGCGATCGCCCTTGGGACGCCCCTGCTCAAGGACCATGCGAAGCAATGCCTGGTATGATTTCATGCCAATGGATCGGTCTGCAGCGAGGCGTAGCTTTTTGAGTTGGCGCCAGCTGAGTAAGGGGTTGCTTGCTTAACCCAAGCTGGTGGGTTGACTCAACGCAACTCCCTCATGCCTCCATCAAAAAGGTAAGCCTTGAGCGAGTCAATCCTTCGCAATAAACGGATCCCTAAGAGAAGGCTGTACGGCCTGCCCCAGACAGCTCAATGGAGGCCGCCTTGAGGACAGGCGCGGACTTTGGTCTTGCACTGGAGCGCCAAAGCGAAGAATCCTTTTCAAACCCTAGTTCACCATGACAGCCCTGACTCTCTTGTCGTTCTTTTTCTTCACCGCGCTGGTTGGATTCCTGACCTGGCGCATCACCCGTGGCAAGAACCAGGCCAGTGCCGAGGGCTACTTCCTGGCTGGACGCACCTTGACCGGTGGCTACATTGCAGGATCCCTGCTCCTGACCAACCTGTCCACCGAGCAGTTGGTGGGGCTCAACGGGGCAGCCTTTACCGATGGGATCGCCGTCATGGCCTGGGAAGTGATCGCTGGCCTCTCACTGGTGTTGCTGGCGCTCTTTTTCCTGCCAAAATACTTACGTAGCGGCATCACCACCGTCCCAGAATTCCTGGAAAAACGCTTTAATGCCACCACACGCGTCATCACCACCCTGATCTTTATCACTGCCTACGCAGGGATTCTCTTGCCCATCATCCTTTACACCGGGGCTCGGGGCCTTGGTGGCATCCTGGATCTGGGAACCATCACAGGGATCACCTCGGAAAGTGGGCAGCTCTGGCTCAGTGTCTGGGTGATTGGCGTCATAGGCTCCATCTACGCCATCGGTGGCGGGCTGCGTTCGGTGGCCGTGAGCGACACCCTCAATGGCTTCGGGCTTTTGGTTGGAGGCCTGCTCATCACCTACTTCGGACTTTCCGCAGTCAGCCAGGAGGGAGTCTGGCAGGCCTTGACCACGCTGCGTGAGGCGCACCCTGAAAAATTCAATTCACTCGGAGGCAGCGGCTCCTCGGTGCCATTTTCTACCCTCTTTACCGGCGTGCTCCTGCTCAATATGTTTTACTGGTCCACCAACCAGCAGATCATCCAACGCACCTTTGGCGCCAAGTCACTTGGGGAAGGCCAGAAGGGGGTTCTGCTGGCCGGGCTTTTCAAGATACTGGCTCCCATCATCCTCGTCCTACCTGGCATCATCGCCTTCCATCTCTATGCTGAAGCGCAGATCGCCAGTGACGATGCTTACGGCACGCTGGTTCGAAACGTCCTCCCCTCCTGGCTCGCCGGTTTCTTTGCCGCGGTGATGGTCGGGGCCATCTTGAGTTCCTTCAATTCGGCACTCAACAGCACCGCAACCCTGTTCAGCCTGGGTATTTACCGTGGTCT
>JALRAZ010000104.1 GCA_023257935.1 Verrucomicrobiota bacterium | reverse complement strand
AAAAACTTATAAACATTGAGAGGTTTGAGTCTCCTGAAACTCTTGAAATAGATTATTTATCGCAAATGGAATTGGTGATGCTTTTGTCAAGGGACAAACACCAGGTGTCAACATCTCACCTCTGAGCATTTGGCACTCTGCTCAACACGAATTGAAAGCGGTTTGACCAAGCAATTCAAATGGATGGCTTCAGGGTGAACGAAGCTGTCAGGTCACAACAATGGGTTTCTTCAGCGGAATATCTTTTGGTTTTCAGGAGTCCATCCGCCTCGTTGCAAAGAGCTTGCGCTGGGTATTGTGACCGAGTCACAATGCAAAGTATGCTTTCGACCACTCCTTTTCATATCAGGCAATTGCCCCTGTGGGTCATCTTGAGCCTTCTCCTTGGCGCTTGCAGCACAACCCCTAGTGGTGACTGGAGTCAGGAAAACCCCGGTAGCGATGGAGACGGCGATCATGTCATCGGCCCTGATTACCGCCTGGACCCTGCACTGACCGACCTGGGCAATCCCAAAGGAAAGCAGTTTGAATTTACCATGCCTCTTGCCGAAAGCCGCTACTTCAAGGGAGATGATTCTACTCTGGAGCCCGAACGCAAGCCCGTGCGAAAGGAACGCCGCATTTTTGTCTATATCCCGGCAGCCTACCGCGATGGAGACAAGGCACCTTTTCTAGTGATGCATGATGGTCCGAGCCGATTGGACCTTGTTCGCCACGCCCTAGACAATCTCACCATTGCAGATGATCCAGATCGGCGCTTGCCCGCCTTCATCGCTATTTCCGTGGAAAATGGCGGCAACGATGGCAAGAACAGTCAGCGGGGGCTTGAATATGACACCATGTCCGATCGTCTGGCACTGTTCATTCACCACGAGGTCCTGCCTGCCGTTCTCAATCATCCTGACATCCGAGCGGCATATCCCAAGCTGGCTCTGACCGACAACCCTTGGGGGCGGGGTGTGATGGGATGCAGTTCAGGCGGAGCGGCTGCCTTGAGCATGGGATGGTTTCGTCCCGACCTGTTTCGTCGGTTGATCACTTATTCAGGAACTTTTGTGGATCAACAAGATGATGATGCCCCGGAAGAATCAGACTATCCTTTAGGTGCCTGGGAATACCACTCCAGCATGAAGTTGATTGAGAACAGCGATTCCAAGCCCTTACGCATTTTTACCCATGTTTCAGAGTTCGATAACCGCGCTAACGACCCTGAGGAAACCTATCATAACTGGGTCATGGCTAACGAGCGCACCGCTGCTGCCCTGAAGGCCAAGGGTTACCATTATCGCTATTTGTTCAGTCGAGACTCGCGTCACTGTGATCGGCGTGTTTTCGAACATACCCTGGCTGACACCCTGCTTTGGATGTGGCGAGGCTATCAGGGGGAATGATGCCCTTCTATGCAAGTAGCTCAGAGAGCTGAATGATCAGCCTCTGGCCCCAGGCTTGTTCCGTCTGCCGCCAGATCGTTTTGCGGTCCTCGAACTACGCTGATTTAAAAGCCTTCCTCCAGCTTTGGCCTTGCCCCTGGCTGGATTTTTGCCATGGCCTGCTCTTTGGGAGGCCTCGGCATCGGATTTGGTTTCAGCCTTCTTGGAAAGCTTAGTCTGTGGCTTACGCGAGCGAATGGATTCCACGGCCTTGGGGCGACTCCGGGGTTCGAAGATCACTGGGCAACCCTCATAACCAAAGGCCTTCCGCATTTGGCCTGCTAGATACTTGGTGTATTGATCTGAGAAGAGGTCTCGACGATTGAGAAACATGCGGAAGGTCGGCGGTGTTTGCTTGACCTGAGTCGCGTAGTAAAACTTAAGGCGAGACCCTTGCTTGGAAATGGGTTGGCGCTGGTTGACTGCGTCATGCAGTGTACGATTGAGCAATGAAGTGGGCACTTTCTGCTTAAGCTGGTCGGCAACAAAACGAATGGCCTCCAGCAGCCGGTCGAGATGAAAGCCCGATGAGGCACTGGTAAAGATGACCGGGGCGTAGTCCATGAAAAAGAGCTGCTCCTGAACCCACTGGCCGAAATCCGAAAGTGAAAGCAGCCATTTACCCGCGCTGCGTTGCTTGTTGACCGAGCTGTTGATTTCGTCCCGGGCCTGGCTCACTGATTGCTCGTAGAGATCCCATTTATTGATGACAAGAATGCAGGCTTTTTTGGCTTCGACAATCTTACCCGCAATCTTCTTGTCCTGTACGGTGACCCCGCATTGGGCATCCATCACATGAATGGCAATATCACAGCGCTCGATAGAATCCTCCGCTCGCTTGACACTAAAAAACTCGACCGAGTCAGCGACCCTTCTTTTTTTGCGTATACCCGCTGTGTCAATCAGCACATAAGCATGACGCTGTCCTTCGTTCTCGATTTCGATAGGGACATCCACCGAGTCCCGGGTTGTTCCAGCGATGGGGCTCACGATCACTCTTTCGGACTGAGCGAAAGCATTGATGATGCTGGATTTACCCACATTAGGCCTTCCGACTATGGCAAGCTTCAGCCCTGCATCAGCCTCAGCATCGGCAGTCTCTGCTTCAGCGGGATCAAGGGATGCTGGCAATTCGGCCATAGCCGCCTTCATGAGGGAATCGATGCCGCGACCGTGGATGGCTGAAACAGGGAAAATACGCTCGAATCCCAGGGCATTCAGGGGCTCGGCTTCACTGTCGTATCCGGCATGATCGGCCTTGTTGGCGACTAGCAGGATGGTTTTTCCTGAGGCATGTAGCCGCGATGCCACTTCCTGATCGAGCGGTAGGATACCTTCTTGCACATTGACCACGAAGAGGAGGAGTGAGGCCGACTCCAGAGCCAGGCTGACCTGATCCATGGCCGCTGTGGTGATCACATCCTGAGATTTTTCTCCCTGCCTTAATCCAATACCACCTGTATCCACCAGGGTGAATGGTCTGCCTTGCCACTCGGCCTCGATCAGCATGCGGTCACGGGTCACGCCTGGCTCATCATGGACGATGGCGATACGCTTCCTGACGATGCGATTGAAAAGGGCTGATTTCCCCACATTGGGGCGCCCGACGATGGCAATGACTTGCGACATGCAGTGACTATGTAGGATAGAACTCAAAGGTGGAAAGCAAAACACATCCTTTGAGTAGGATTGAGCCTTGTTTCAGCTCTTGGCAGATCGAGACTGACCGGCGCAGCGGCGCGAACAATATTTTACCTCCTCCCAGTTGCGTTCCCACTTCTTGCGCCATGTAAACGGGCGCTCGCACACAGGGCACAGCTTGGAAGGTAGGTTTTCTTTTTTCATCGCAATCCAAGCCTAGCGTGTTTGCCCGAGAGACAGCAAGCCAGCTTACCCTTTGGGGTAACTTGAGCCATGCCAGCTGCTGCGAGCCTATTGGCATAGTGTTTTTAATCTTGCGAGGAGATCTCTAGATGTTCCCAAATGCCGACGCGATGAACCCTGAGATAACCCTGAGTCACAAGTGGGTCTGATTTTTCCAGCCAGGCGGGTTTGCGCCGGGTGACATTGGCAAAACAACGGATGGCCCCTCCATCCTGGTAAATGGACCGAACGTTGATGGGCGCGACTTCGAAACCCAATGAGGTGTAAAGATCCCGTGCGTGCTCATCCAGGCAAGGGATGCCGTAGTGAGGCAGGATGACGATGGAGCGATTCTCTCTAAAATCCATCAGCACATTGTTGTAGGTGAGGAACCATTGTTGCTCAGGGTTGGGGATGCCAGCAACGCGCGTCACCCGATAGCCTAAGCGGCCGAGTTGTTGCGCGATCTCATCAAGCATCACCTCGGTTTTAGGATTCAGCATGATACTTTGAACCAGTTCCATAGAAGATGCCTGATTGAGTTTGGAGGCATCCATAAGACTCTTTGCCAGGGCATGACTGGCCACCATGGCTCGCTTGCCAGGCAAAACAGTGAAAAACATGTCCAGATGACTCCAGGGAACCTTACCTCCGGATCCGTGAACAAAAAACACTGGCCTTCCAAGAAAATGCCCCAGCATTTCTTTTAACTCTGAGGCATTGGACTTGCGCAACCCGTGCATCTCCAGGTGATTGCCGCCGATAAAGACTCGATCCTCGTCGCTAACCATATTCCCTCCATCCAGGAAAAACGGAAGGGTTTCATAATCTGGGGCCAAATCTAACTGGTGCATGATGAAGGGGAGCCGTGTCTCGTCTCTTCGGTCCGCCCCATGCCAAGGCTTCGGGGGAGGGATCAGGCTTGATCTGGCTCTTCCGTAAGCATCGGTTCGGGGTATGCGACGATCCCTTGCCCAGGGGGTGAGTTTCAGGCCGCTCAAGACGATGTCACTATGGCGCCGCTTTGGATCGAACAGCCAACGGCAATCATTCATGAAGCCATCAAGATAAGTGTCATCTGTGCAGCAGACCTTGACGCTCACATCAGAGGGTAGCAGACGTAGCAGTTGTTCCAACACTGGGAGTGTCTCCTGAGAAAGATCAGATGGCAGGTTGATGACCACTTCCTCTATTTTCCCGGATGTGTCGGCCAGAGTATGGGGACGCAGGTCCAGCGTCGTTTTTTCTTCGCTTAGCGAATGAGTATAAAGCAGCAGGCCCATGCCCACAGACAGCAAGCAAACCAGGCCCAGCTGATACCATTTTCTATTCAAGCGCTGCTTCCTTTGCCTTAATTTTGGTCTGCTGTCAGCAAAAAACAGGCCATCAATGAAACAGTGAACAGGGAAGAGGCATGATTTGCTCAAAACAGGCAGGATAATCTCAAAAGGGGAGTCAGGTTTTAGCGGAAATCCGAGCCAATCCGAGGAGTTCAGAGGCCTAGCAACCATTCCATATTGGAGCTGGTTGTGAGTGACCCATTTTCAGAGTCCCCAAAAGGATCGAATTGGTTTCATCACCTTAATAATCCACAAGGATAGACTGCATGAGCCATACCAATCGACAATGCCGAGGTACCCTCATCTCCTTTCTGCTTGCCCATCGATGGACAATCCGTTACCAATCCCATCCCTTTGGGCGGCTATGGCGGAATTGGCAGACGCGCTACGTTGAGGTCGTAGTGGGAGATAATCCCGTGAAGGTTCGAATCCTTTTAGCCGCACCATACTTTCCTGGTATCACTAGATCCTGGAGCAAGCATTCAGGGTGTGGCATTCATCCCATCTATCTGGGATAACAATCTCCTCCTCTTTAAGGGTGGCTTAGTTCTTAAAATAGCCTTTTTAACTGAAAACGAATCGTTTGGAGGAGTTGGTTCAGATCCTTGAACATTTCAGAGAACTGGCTTGATCCAATATTTACTTCCAATCCTTGTGCTGGGTTCTGGAGGATTTTCCCGGCAGGATGAATCTCAGAAGCGATGCTTTCGCATCACACTACGTTCTGTGTATAGCGTGAACTGCGAAATACCCCCCAAAAACCGAAGCGAAGCCATCAGGGTCATCCTCCTTTTGCTTACTGTGGTATCGATCGAGGTGACTCAAAGACCTCTGCAAACCGGCCTTTGAGTCCCAGGCGATGCAGTTCAGATTTGGCATGGTAGCGTTGGGCTACCCTTACTTGTTTGAGGGCATGGCAGCCCCTGAAGGTTTCTGGTCCAAGATGGACTTCCAGGTTGGGAATGGTCACGGCCTCTAATCGAGAGCAATTCATGAAGGCAGCCCCTCCAATCGAAGTAGTCGTTTGAGGGAAAGCGATCGATTTGAGTGAGGGGCAAGCCATGAAGGCGCCTTCCCCGACCCGAACCACGCCTTCAGGAATGGTGATTTGGGTCAATTGGGTGCAGGCATTGAAAGCGCCATCCCAAATTTGTGTTACGGGGTATCCATCAAGGTTGGACGGGATTTCAACTTCCTTGGCGTCGCGCTCACACATCGTGATCATGACCTCAGTGTCACCATTGCGGGTGGTGAGGGCGTAGGATAGGGGACCATGCCTTGACTCCTTGCAGCCCGAAGAGCCCCAGAGCAGCAAACATAGCAACCACCAGCCATGTTGACTTACTTGACAACCCACCGAAGTGCTTTGACGGAAAATCGCTGGAGAATCAGGGTTCATTGCAGTGAAGGTTTGGATTGCATTGGTTCCACGAGAAGGATCATCACAGCCCATTGACATCCTGGTGCTGCAGGGAATGAGACAAAGTCCGGCCAGACAAAACCCCCACCAGCTTAAGCTGATGGGGGATCGTTTTCTCCATCAAAGCACAATACGAGTATCGTGCAGGGAGCGGAAACTAGAAGGGGATGGGGCTAGCGTCAACCCAAAACACGACTGCTGGGCCTGGGCAAACCAAGGGTTACCGATTCAAGCAAATGAGCAAGCAGTCAATAGGAACGCTTCATTGCGTTGGGTGGATTTAAGCCTTCATTAAATTGTTTTTTGAACCGATAACCATAAAAAGGCCAGCTTAGCCTTCTATGTTTCTAGCTGGGCCGCCACCTTATGCTTCATGAAAAATACCTGGTTGGTTTTCCGCTATGCATTGACCCTCTGGACGCTGAGCGCCCGGGGTGATGTCAGCATGCCTGCGCCGAGCTCGCCCAACCGAGTTGTGGCTGAGTCCTCCGCGCAAGGGCCAGAACTCTCCCCCGAGATCCGGCAGCTCCTCCGCCAAGCAAGTGAGGGTGGGGCATCGGCTCAGGTCAAGGCAGGAGACGCCTATCGTCTGGGCAAAGGGGTGACGCCCAATTTGGATGAAGCCCTCAAATGGTATCGATCGGCTGCTGCCCAACAGGAGCCGGCGGCCTTACACGCTCTGGGGGTGCTTCATGCCAATGGTGACGGGCTGAAGCAGGACGTTCCCCAGGCAGTCTTGTTGTTTCACCAGGCCTCGGATCTGGGTTGGGCCGCTTCAAGTGAAGCGCTGGCATTTTTGGCCATGCATGGAATCTGGCAAGAGCAGGATCCCATCGCGAGTCATCAGTGGTTTCTCAAGGCGGCTGAACAGGGCAGCTCCGGTGCCATGTTCGGTTTGGCGTCTCAATTTGAGCAGGGCGAGGGGGTTGCCAAAGATTTGAAACAGGCCTTCAGCTATTATCAAGCAGCCGCAGAAAAG
Source organism: Verrucomicrobiota bacterium (assembly GCA_023257935.1). Lineage (GTDB taxonomy): Bacteria > Verrucomicrobiota > Verrucomicrobiia > Limisphaerales > AAA164-E04 > UBA7971. The sequence continues at coordinate 24,676 of JALRAZ010000104.1, read as the reverse complement.
GGGCACCCCAAGGCTCAGCACAAAATCGGTTTTTTCTACTACCTAGGTAAAGGAGCTGCCAAGGATGCGGTGTTGGCTTTCACTTGGCTGCATCTGGCAGCGGAAAATCTGGCTGAAGGGGCAGCTGAAGCTCGTGATATGGTGGGTAAAACCCTCAACCAACAAGAGGTGATGCTGGCTTGGGAAAAGTTAGAAAGCATTCGGCAACGCATCGATGCAATAGGCTCATTGGATCGGGGCGGTGACACAAGCCTTTCACCGGGTTCTTGAAAGCGGGCGTCCCTCAAGGCTGGCGGTCCAGTGCCCTGGCTTCCAACCATAGCCAATCACTCATGCGATTGAGATAAACCATGATCAGGGGATTTTCGATTGGAGCGGTATGATGCAGGGCACACAGGCTTCTCTCTGCTCGCCTGCAGATGGCTCGTGCCCAGTCAGCTAGTGAACCTAACTCAGTATCCCCGGGGAGGCTCCAGGTTGTAAAGGGCCCCAGCTGTGCTTCCAATGCTTGAATCCGAGTCTCGATAAACAGTAAGTCTTCCTCCTTGATGCACTGGTAGCCCGACTCCTTGTATTTAGCCATCAGCTCCGGCGGGGTGGAAACCTCTCCCATCAAGCCAATGAGCTGTTTTTGGACTGTCAGGATGCGTTCCTTGAGATCGGGCGCAGTCTCGGCTTTGCCACGTAGCATGCCCATGGCAGTGCTCAGCTCATCGACAGCCCCATAGGCATCCACTCTGGGGTCCTCTTTGGGGACTTCCCGATTGAACATCAGACGCGTGTTGCCTTGGTCGCCGACTTTCGTGACAATACTCATGTCTCCACCATACTGCTGGAAGGTGGCAAGACAAGGATTGGACCATAAAAAAACCGGATGAACGTCAAACGCTCATCCGGCTCATGGGAGTCTGTGGTTTGCCCTAAGGCGTGTAGGTGATGGTCAGGGTATCTCCTTGAACCGATATTGAATCGATTGAAAAGGTTCCTGCCGAGGAAGCTGGAACCAAGATTTTGAAAAACTGCATGGATGCTGTGGCAGGAACTGTGATTTTACCTGGTTCAAAGATGGCCCCTTCGACTGCGGTATAATCACCGTTCACCGTAGATGAGCCAGCGATGTCTAGAGTGGCTTCCTGAGGCACTTCTTCCTCGGTGGCTGGCACAAAGAGGAGGTAATTCAGGGAGGTCGTGTTGTTGACTCGGTTATCGTCCTCTGTCCCGATGGAAAGACGCATGGTCTGTTTGCCATTGAGATTGAGCTGGATGCGGTTTCCATCTTCCCCTGTGAGCGCGACAAACTGGTAGTTGGACTTGATCCCCATGTTGGGCATTAGGAAAGCCCCCAGGCGATCGGTTGACTGGTTGGTGCCCGAGGTGTTGCCACTGACCTGGTCCAGATAAATGGACTGGGTGGCTCGAGAAGCCGCTCGCAAATAAACCTGGTAGACCCCTTCAGGAAATTCCCGAGTGTAATTGAGCCATTCCCCTCCACGGGTCCCCGTGACCTGATATTCGGGCAAGCCCACGTCAAGAGATGCCTTGCGTGTGGTGTCGTTGACTGCGGGATCGTTTCCGCCAGGCTGGGCGACATTGGCCGTCTCTGAAGATCCTGCTTGAGTGTTGACCGGGTCCCAGGCTCGGTAGATGGCAAGGGCTTCTTCCCCGGCTACATCGCTGTAATCAAAGAAGTCCACATCCGGAATCCCTTCTCGGTCCAGGTAAGCCCGGTCGCCACTATTCACACTTTGTCCGGATTCCTTAAAGCCTGAAGGTAAGGGGCGGTTGATGTAAGAGCCCCCATTGAAATTGTAATCCTCTGCTTCGATCACCATGACTTCGTTTGAGGCCAGGAAGTCTGATTCGAAGGTGTCGAAAGTCCATTCGGTGCGCCCCACATTCTTGTTGTTAGGCAATTCCAAAACGGCATTGTAAACCCGATTGGCTTCTAGGCCTTGATAGGCAACTTTAAGGAGATTGCCTTCAGTGACCTGGGTGGTCTGAGGAGTGCGATCAATGCCATTGAGGGTCAGGGTGACTGCTGCTGCGGTGGTTCCAGCAGGCAAGAGGATGTGGGCGTGCAGGCCGTCGGTTGCTGATTGGTAAGCCGATCGGTTGGAGGGGCTCAGCGCCACGGCATACGGCTCACCCGAGAAGCCGTAGTAGGCTTCCTCGGCAATGGTGGCAGGCGTTTGGGCTGAGCTGTAGTAGTTGTCGAAGGTGGAGTCAGCGATGCCTATATCGCTGTCGGTGGCCTCCCCACCTCGATAGTAGTTGAAGAGCCCCGCAATGCCCTGGCTGTAGGTTTCGTCGACACCACTGTAGGTCACCACAGGTTGGGTCAGATCAAGGTGATCATACACTTTGCCTGTGAACGTGTTACCAGCAACTTCAACCACAATGCGGTAGTCATGACCCGTTTGCAGGGTGATATCCGCAGCCCCGATAGTTTCCACTGCAGCCTCTCCAGTGACGGAATTGAAGTGGATCTGACCGCGGTTCCCTGAAGCTTGCTGGGGATCATAATTCAGTACATACCCGGTGGTCTGCCCCAAACCAATGTTGTCGGCACGCAGGACAAAGCCAAAGGCTTGATCGACTTCATTCACCCAGTCCAGGACATCGACTGCGACATAGAAGTCTTCGTAGACAGGGCTTTGGAATGAGAATGAGCGTCCTGGCCCCGCATCAGGTACGGGCGGAGCTGGGCTGAATATCCGGTAGCCTTTGTTGCCCTCACCGACCTCAGGAAAGGTGAACACCGAGCTTGCACCAACAATGTCCAGAGGGCTGAAACGCTCCCATCCTTGGTCGTTTCCGTCGTTGAAATCATCGAAAACTTCCTGGGCTGAGCCGGTAGGGTAGAAAGTGAATAACGCTGAGCAAAGTGCCAAGCTTGCCCCGCGACGAATCATGTGTGTTGAGACTTTCATGTGAGGTAAGCTCATGAGATCAGAATCCCCCCTAATCACAAGCCCAAAAACAATGTTGGCATCGGCTCCGGCCAAGCAGTATTTTGAGGGCCATGGCAGGTATGTGGAAAGACTATCTCAAGCGGCATCACGACCGATTTCTGGAGGAGCTCATGGCGTATCTGCGCATTCCCAGTGTGTCCGCTCAGTCAGGGCACCGTCAGGACGTTCAGCGGTGCGCTCAATGGCTGAAGGACCATTGCGAATCCATCGGCCTGAAAGCGCGCCTGATTCCCACCCAAGGTCATCCTATCGTGCTGGCGCGAACCCCACGCCGTGCACGTTCCAAAAAACCTCATTTCATGGTTTATGGCCATTACGATGTGCAGCCGCCTGAGCCGTTTGAGTTATGGACCAGTCCTCCTTTTGAACCGAGGATCCAAGGTGACAACCTATTTGCCAGAGGCTCGACAGACAACAAGGGACAACATTTTGTTCATCTCAAGGCCGTTGAGGCGTATCTCAAAACAGGTCAGGAGTTACCCTGTGACATAAGCTTCCTGATTGAGGGAGAGGAAGAGGTGGGTAGTGAGTGCCTGACTCCGGCCCTGCAAAAGCTCAAACCTGAACTTGATGTGGCTGCAGTTGTGGTTTCGGACAACGGCATGCCCAGTTTGAAGCACCCCGCTTTGACCTATGGGTTGCGTGGGGTCACTGCCTGCGAGCTCACCTTGATAGGTCCTAATCGAGACCTTCACTCTGGTATCTATGGGGGTGCAGTGGATAACCCAGCCATGGTGCTCTGCCAGATGCTGGCTCAGCTAAGGGATGCTCAAGGCAGGGTCAAGGTGCCCGGATTTTACGATGATGTGCAGCCCCTCTCTCGCCTTGAGCGAGCTCAGGCTCGAAAGTTTCCGCTTAAAGATTCGGTCATGGCCCGAGCCTTGGGGGTGCGCAGCCTCTTTGGCGAAAAAGGGTTTTTAACTGTTGAACAGCGGGCGGCCCGTCCCACATTGGAAATCAATGGCCTGACCTCTGGTTACCAAGGTGAAGGAAGTAAAACCATCATCCCATCCAAGGCCTCGGCAAAGATTACCTGCCGCTTGGTCCCCAACCAGGATCCCAAAAAAATCCTCCGCTTGCTCAAAAAACACCTTCAATCGATCTGCCCCAAGACGATGCGGCTCCATTTTGAACCCGGCCACAGTGGCAAAGCTTATTTGACGGCGCCTGATGGACCCTTTGCCAAGGCAGCTCTGGATGCTCTTGAAATGGCATTTGGTCATCAACCCATCTTAATGCGCGAGGGCGGATCCATTCCCATCGTCAATGAATTCAAGCAAGTATTGGGTGTGGACACCCTCCTGCTTGGGCTTGGATTGCCTGATGACAATGCTCATTCGCCGAATGAAAAAATGAGTCTCACGGCCTTCACCAAGGGTATGCACATGAGTGCCGAGCTCTGGCAAAACCTGGCTGCCAATTCATGAGTGAGGGTTTAGTCCAGAAAGCAACCCTGTTGGTTCATGAAATTTACCTGAGCATTCAGGGTGAAAGCACTTATGCTGGCCTCCCTTGTATTTTTATCCGACTAACGGGTTGTGATCTGCGCTGTTCCTACTGTGACACGGCTTATGCCTTCAAAGGGGGAAAGCGGATGAGCCTTGATGAGGTGTTAGCCGCAGTCAACGCCATGGCTGAGGCTTATGGTCATCGCACGGCCCACGATGGATGTCGACTTCCCTTGGTTGAACTCACAGGGGGAGAGCCTTTATTGCAACGCCATGCCCCTGAGCTCATGGCTCAGCTCTGCGATGCGGGCTATCGTGTTCTTCTTGAAACCAGTGGAGCCCATGATATTTCCCGGGTGGATGCCAGGGTATCGCGCGTCGTGGACCTTAAATGCCCAAGTAGCGGTGAGTCGCACCGTATGCACTGGGAAAACCTGGAGCATTTATCTGCCAGGGATGAATTGAAAATGGTGGTTGCCACCCATGAGGATTACCGATGGTGTCGAGAGCAGGTCCTGGAGCGCCAACTGGCAAAAATATGCCCTGTTCTGGTATCTTGGTGCGCACCCCTGAGTGGTAGCCAACAGGATGAAGCCCTGCATCCGGGACCCTCACCCGAGGAGCTTATTTCACGTAAGGAACTTGTTGAACAATTAGTCAGTGATGCGTTGCCGGTGCGCTTTCAGGCCCAATTGCACAAGATTATCTGGCCAGCAGATCAGCAAGGTGTGTGATCAATCCAGAGATGCAGACCCAACCATCCAGCGCCACACTTTCTGCCCTCCTTCGTCACGAATCGCCCAATGTGACCTACCTGGACCCTGATGGCACTTGGCCCATCGTTTGGCAAAAAGCAAAGGGCATGCATGTGTGGGACGAAAGTGGGCGGCGTTACTTGGATCTGACCGCAGCCTTCGGGGTGGCGGCTTGCGGGCACGCTCCTCGAGAGGTGGTGCGGGCAGGGCAGCAGCAAATGGGCTGCCTGATGCACGCGATGGGGGATGTACACCCTCATGCCCTGAAGGGACGCTTGCTTGCCGAACTAAGTCGATGGACCTTTGAACGATGGGCACGGAGGGATGCCCGAAGAGGAGGAGTCCAGGTTGGGAAAGTTGCCAAAAGCATCCTTTGCAATTCCGGTTTTGAGGCTGTCGAGGCATCACTCAAGACGGCACACCTTGCCACCGGTCGCGCCGGTGTGATTGCGTTCTCAGGGGCTTATCATGGCCTAGGCTATGGGGCCCTAACCGTCACCCATCGATCTCATTTTCGTCGTCCTTTCCAGAGTCAGCTCAAAAAATTCAGTCATTTTTTGAAGTATCCATCTGACGCTGTGGCCATGAGGCAAGGTTTTGATCAGCTGGAGCGCTTGCTCAAGAAGGGCGGGGTGGGTGCTGTCATTGTCGAGGCGATTCAATCGCGAGCAGGTCTCAGAATCCCGCCTCAGGGTTTCCTGCTTGGATTGCAAGAGCGTTGCCATGCACACGGAGCCTTACTCATTCTGGATGAAATTTACACTGGTTTTGGCCGGACTGGCTTGTGGTTTGCTTGCGAGCATGAATCGGTGACCCCGGACTTGATCTGCGTCGGTAAGGCTCTCACTGGCGGCTTCCCGCTTTCTGCTTGTGTGGGACACAGTGAGCTCATGGATCAGGCGTGGCCTCGCTCCAGCGGGGAAGCCATGCATACCAGCACATTTCTGGGGCATCCTGTGGGATGTGCCATGGCTTTGGCGCAATTGGAGCTACTTAAAAGTCGTGACCTGGCGCGTGCATCCTCGCGTCAAGGGAAGTGCTGGATCCAACAACTCAGCCAGCATTATCAAGCCATGAGTGATCGTGTTAAAGTGCGTGGTCGCGGCCTGATGATTGGTCTTGAGCTGATCGATGCCAAGGGGAGCCCAGATGGATTGCAGGTGGTTGAGTGGGCCAAGCGTTTGCTCAAGGAAGGGGTGATTGTTTTGCCTTCTGGCGCGAGAGGGGAGGTCTTGAGTCTTTCGCCACCCCTGATTATTGGCGAAAGTCACATAAAGCAGGCCACAAATAAGCTTCTAAAAACCTATCATCAACTGATCAAATCGTGACACGCAGCGAGATCAAGGCAATGTTGGCGCAGCACGGGATCATGTTGACCAAATCCCTGGGACAGAATTTTCTCCACGATCAAAACCAGGTTCAGCGCATTGCAGAGGCTGCCCAACTCAAATCAGGGGATCGGGTGCTGGAAATCGGTCCCGGTCTTGGACCTTTGACCCGAGCCCTGCTCGCGAAAGGTGCGAGGGTGACGGCCGTTGAAATCGATCGAAGGCTGCATGCCTCACTAGAGCAGACATTCCAAGCTGAAAGCTCACTGACTCTGATCCATGCTGATGCCCTCAAGTGGTTGAGGCAAGGTCCTCAAGATTGGTCACAATGGAAGCTGGTATCCAATCTGCCTTATTCGGTGGGTTCGCCGATTGTCATCGAACTGGCACTTTTACCCAAGGGGCCATCGGATATGGTCGTCACGCTACAACAAGAAGTCATTGATCGCATGATGGCCACACCCGATTCCAAGATCTATGGCGTGATGAGTTTGTTGATACAACTCAGGTATCGGATTGGTCAGCGCTTTCGTATTCCTGCCGGATGCTTTTTCCCCGAACCTGATGTCGAATCTTCATGTCTGGCCTTGCATCGTCGTCACACGCCTCTTCTTACCGAAGACCAATGCAGGACTTTTGTGCAACTGGTAAAACTGGGTTTTTCTCAGCGCCGCAAGGTCATGTGGAAACTACTCAAACAACGCTGGCACGCCGATTTGTTGGAGACAGCACGCCAGCAACTCGAGCTGGATCCAATGATTCGAGCTCAGGCCCTAGGCCTGGACACCTTTGTCGCCCTGACTCAACGGCTCCATCCTACTTCTGGGGAAGGATAGCCGGTTTTTAAACCATGAATGCTCTCGGCTTCATAGACGCTTTGGGTTTGATTCCCATCAGGAGGCAAGGATCCTGGGCTCCAAGTATCTGGTGGATCCTGTGCCTCCTCTTCGCTCATGGGGTGTGCCAAGCCGAGCGTTTTCGCCCATTTATTGCCTCCCCTTGGTGGCGGATTGCTTCCAACCCTCAACTTGGGGATTGGACCAGTCCGAAGCAGGAACCAGTTGATTTTGCCATTTGGCAGGCTGCCGACGGATCATGGCAGTGCTGGGCCTGCATCCGGAATACGAGGCATCCAGGCAAAACCCGCATCTTCCATCGTTGGGAAGGGAATTCACTTCTGGCCCCTGACTGGGAACCCATGGGAATCACCTTCACCGGTGATGGGCGCATTGGTGAGACTATTGGTGGGATGCAGGCGCCTTATGTGATTGTTAAGGATGGGGAATATCGCATGTATTACGGGGACTATCGGCACATTTGTCTGGCAATCAGTAAAGATGGGAAAATATTTGAAAAAAAGCTCATCGCACACGGGATGAGTGGGCTTTTTGGTGAAGGGCCGACCGCCATGGCCAGGGATCCTATGTTACTGCGTGTTGGGGATTTATGGCATTGTTACTATGCGGCTCATCCAGCAGGTCGTCATGGAATCTGGCTACGCACCTCAGAGGATTTGGAGCGCTTTGGACCCTCGACTCCCATTATGACAGGAGGTCAAGCTTGGGATCGTTGGTGGCACTTTGAATGCCCTTTTGTAGTCCCATATCAAGGAGCCTTCTACTTATTTCACACCCAAAATTATGCGGTTGGGCAGCAGCAAACCTCTGTGGTTTGGTCCGAGAATCCAGCCTATTTTGGAGTGGATGAGGATGGCGGTCTCGTGGGGCATCTTGAGGTTGCTGCTCCCGAAATAGTGGCTTTCCAAGGCAAAATGTATTTGGCCGCCTTGCAGCCAGAGCTGGATGGGATTCGCGTGGCTGAGCTGGGCTGGCGCCAAGCGGAATAATCGGTCAGGGTACGACTTCCAGTCGAGAGCAGGCGATGGAGCGGTCTCCTTCCCGAACCCATTCAGGGAAAGCAACTTGGCAGGCATCTGCCGCGTGGGGACAGCGTGGATGAAAGCTGCAGCCACTAGGAGGATGCATCGGTGAAGGAGGATCTCCAGGTAAGAGCATGCGTCGCCGGGTGCGTTCCCTAGAGGGATCTGGGATGGGGACGGCACTTACCAGAGCTTGCGTGTAGGGGTGGCGTGGATGGTCAAAGAGACTTTCTGCCGAGCCCAATTCCACCATTCTTCCCAGATACATCACCGCAATCCGGTCAGCGATGTGCTTGACGACTGACAAGTCATGCGAAATGAAAATCATGGTCAGATTCATTTCCTTGGAGAGGCGAGCCAACAGGTTGATGATTTGCGCTTGGATTGAGACATCCAGAGCGGAGACAGCTTCATCGGCTATCAATAATTTAGGTTCGACGACCAGTGCCCGCGCGATGGCGATACGTTGGCGCTGTCCTCCAGAAAATTCATGTGGGTATTTCTTGATGAAGCGTGGCGAAAGGCCGACTCGATTCATCCACTGGCCCACCCGCTGGGAGAGTTCACTTTTAGGGATGGATTGGTGGGAGAGAAGAGCCTCTGCCAGGGTATCGTAGACCGTCATCCTCGGATTCAGCGACGCATAGGGATCCTGGAAGATCATCTGGAAATCCTTCCGTGATTCTCGCAGCGCTTTTCCTTTGAGTTCTGTCAGGCACCGGCCGTTGAGATGCACACTGCCTTGGGTCGGTTCAATGAGCTGAAGGATGGTCCGTCCCAAAGTGGATTTGCCACAGCCAGATTCGCCGACTAATCCGAGGATTTCTCCTTGGTTCAGGTCCAAATCAATCCCATCGACGGCCTTGACTGTGGCCACGGTCTTGCGCACCAAGAGTCCTTTTTCCACAGGAAAATGGGTTTTGAGCCCACGAATTTTTAGAAAAGGAGGTGTGGGCATACTCATGGTGCGAGGGTGATTTCGTGTTGCTGCACTCTGAGGCATGCCGACCAGTGGCCTTCATCCACACACTCCAGATGCGGACTGGTTTGACTGCAGGCATGACTTGCATGCACACAACGTGCTGCGAAGGCGCAGCCGCTCACAGGGCGGGTCAGATCGGGAGGTTGACCTTCAATGGTGAAAAGCTCCTGGCCCTTGGCCTGTAGGGCAGGAATTGATCGCTGCAGTGCCTGGTTGTAAGGGTGGCTAGGGTGAGTGAAAATGGCATCTGTGTGACCCGATTCCACAATTTGCCCTGAATACATCACGTTGACGCGATCGCAGAATCCAGCCACGACTCCCAGGTCATGAGAAATGAAAATGACTGCCATGTTGAGCTGCTGCTGCATGGACTTAATCAGCTCAAGAATCTGGGCCTGGACGGTGACATCCAGGGCTGTGGTCGGCTCATCAGCAATCAATAGATCAGGCTCGGTGATCAGGGCCATGGCGATCATGACTCGCTGGCGCATGCCACCAGAGAATTCATGCGGATACATGCGTATGCGTCGAGCAGCTCCTGGAATGCCGACTTTTTCCAACATTTCCAGAGCTTTTTTGCGGGCGCCATGCTTGTCTGCCAGCCCATGAAGCAGCAGGGGTTCGATGAGCTGATCCTCAATGCGCAGGTAGGGATTCAACGAGGTCATTGGATCCTGGAAAATCATCGCGATGCGCCGACCGCGTATGCGGTTGAGCTGTGCTTCGGACAATTGCAGGAGATCTTCCCCATCGAAAAGAGCCTGACCCGATTCAATCTTTCCCGGTGGTTTCGGGATGAGCCCCATGAGAGAATAGCAGGCCACAGACTTGCCCGAACCGGATTCCCCGACGATGCCCAGGGTTTCGCCTTTTTCGATTGAGAAGGAAACGCCGTTGACGGCTCTAACCACTCCCGCCCGAGTGTGGAAGAAGGTTTTGAGATCGCTGAGCTTGAGCAGTGCCATGATCAATCTTTCGAAGCGCGTGGATCCAAGGCATCACGCAGCCCATCTCCTAGAAAGTTCAAGGAGAAGAGAGTCATCGCAAAGAGGCTCCCAGGAAAGATCAATAGCCATGGCGCCTCTTCCATGATTTCGGCTCCCTCCTTGATGAGGGATCCCCAGCTGCACATGGGCTCCTGAACCCCGAGACCGAGAAAGCTGAGAAAAGCCTCCAGCAGCATGACCGCCGGAATGGTTAGGGTTGAATAGACAATGACCGGACCTAGCACATTGGGAGCGAGGTGACGCAAGATGATCCGATGCAGGGGTAAACCCAAGGCGATACAAGCCTCGATGAACTCCTGCTTGCGCAGGCTAAGCACCTGACCGCGAACGATGCGGGCCATGGTCAACCATTCCACGGCACCAATGGCCAGGAACATCAAACGGATGTCCCGCCCAAAGAAGACCATCAGCAGGATGACAAAGATGGTAAAGGGAAGTGCATAGAGTATGTCGACTAGCCTCATCATGACCGCGTCAACTTTTCCTCCACAAAAACCCGAAACAGTGCCGTAGAGCAATCCAATGGTGAGGGAAACCGCGGTAGCTACCAGACCAACAGTCAGGCTGATGCGTCCGCCATAAAGCACCCGCGCCAGCAAATCACGGCCCAGTTTGTCGGTCCCAAGCCAATGTTCCGTACTGGGCGGCGATTCTCTCAGCTCCAAATTTTGCTCCTGATAGCCGTGAGTGACCATAGTCGGACCCACCAGTGAGGCCAGTCCCATGACCAGGATGAAAAGGCCACCGAAAACGGCCATGCGATTCTTACGAAGTCGGTGCCAGGCATCCTGCCAGAGCGAATGACCTTGTTCGGCTTCTTCCAGGGAATGGGCCGATTCGGGCCATGTCGAGGGCTGGGGTGTTGCTTGATCTGGGCGACTCATGAGAGTTTTAGCTTGGGGTTGAGCCACACCTGAAGGATGTCTACCAGCGTGTTGAAGACCACAATCAACGATGCGAAAAAGAGCACCAAACCCAAAACCATGGTGTAATCGCGATTGAAGGCACTGGTGACAAAATGTTTCCCAAGCCCTGGGACGTTGAAGATAGTCTCGATCACAAAAGAACCAGCTACCAGCCCAGCAAAGGCAGGCCCCATGAAGCTCACCACCGGTAGCAAGCCACCGCGCAAGGCATGGCGCAAAACAATCACCCTTGCCGAGGCTCCCTTTGCACGAGCGGTTCGGATAAAGTCCTGGCTTAAGATTTCTCGCATGCCACCTCGTGTGAGACGGGCAATGTAGGCTGCATAATAGGCACCCAGAGTGAGCGAGGGGAGCACCTTGGTGGCGGGTGTATCCCAGCCGGGGTAGGGGAACCACTGTAGTTTGAGAGCAAATACCAGTACTAAGAGGGGCCCTAGAACAAAAGTGGGGAGGCAGATGCCTACCATCGCCATGCTTGAGGGAAGGTAATCAAGCATGGAGTTGGGTTTCAGCGATGCCAGGATGCCGAGCGTCAAGCCCAGGGCCAGTGCGATAGTCATCGAATAAAACCCTAGTTCCATGGAATTGGGGAACGAGTCTCGAATGATTTCGTTCACTGTGCGGCCAGGATACTTGAAGGAGGGTCCCAGATCCCCTTGAACCAAGTTGAGCAGATAATCTCCGTATTGGGCCATCAAGGGTTTGTCCAACCCATAGTGTGCCTGGAGGGTTCGCAGCACCTCAGGGCTGACTTGTCGCTCATCATCAAACGGTCCACCAGGAGCCAGCCGAAGCATGAAAAAAGTGAGGGTGGCCACTGCCCAGAGCACAGGGATCGTTTCCAGGATGCGCCTGAGGATGAAACGGATCATTTCAAAGGTATTTTGGATTGCCTCTGCTGGCTGCTCAGGTGCCTTGCCCGGCTAGGGGCCGGCTTCCAGATAGAGATGTTTGTAGGGGTGGTGGTCGAGAATGGTAGGGTTCCATCCCTTGACAGCGGTACTCAGTAGATAAACCCGAGTGTAAATGTAGATGGGAAGGATAGGCGCCTGATCCATCAGGATCTCCTCCGCCTTCTGGAAGAGTTCCAGTCGCACCGCTGGATCACTGGTCAAGCCTGCCTGACGGATGTAATCATCATATTCAGGGGAGGCCCAACCAGTCTGGTTTTGTTGGCTCCAAGAAGTCCACATGTCCAAGAAGGAATTGGGGTCGACGTAATCACCAATCCATCCAGCTCGACTGATATTGTACTGAAGGTTGCGTTGGGCATCCAAGTAGACCTTCCATTCCTGATTGTTGAGTTCCACCTCGATGTTGAGGTTTTTACGCCACATTTCCTGGATGGCTGCGGCAATGGAGCGGTGGTTTTCAGAGGTGTTGAAAATGATGGATGCTTTGGGGAATCCCTCACCATTGGGATAACCGGCCTCGGTAAGTAATGCCTTGGCCGCCTCCACATCAGAAGGAATGCGAGCGCGCGTCGTGTAGCCAGCCGTGCTAGGAGGCGTGAAGTAGTTGGCAGGAATCTGCCCTCCTCTCGAGACGTTCTTGACGATGGATTCCCGATCGATAGCCATGGCCAAAGCGCGCCTGACCCTCACGTCGTCGAAGGGTGCTTGGGTGGTATTGTAGCGGTAGAAATAAGAGCCTAGATAGGGGTCCTTGCGAAGGATTTCCGGAGATTCCGCTTCATATTGTTCGATCTTGGCGGGAATCATCTCATATGTGTTGTGGAGTCTGCCTGCTCTGAAAGCACGATCTTGAGTTTCAGCGCTCTCAATGGGGTAAAAGTGGATAGCCTGCAGTCGGACTGTTTGAGCATCCCAGTAATCCGGATTTTTTTCCACTGCTAGCACATCGTTCAAGCGCCACTCCTTCAACTTGAAAGGGCCGTTGCCGACGAAGTTGCCAGGTTTGGTCCATGGGTTGCTTCGATCGTAAAGCCCCCCGTGCTTTTTGATTGTTTCCAGATGGACGGGGTACCAGGTGTAATGATTTAGTAGGGAAAGGAAATAGGGAGCAGGGTTAGATAGGGTGATTTGCAGTTTTTTTGCCGCCAAGGCTTTAGCTCCCACTTGCTCGAAATCCTTCAGGGTTCCCTGATTGTAGGCCTCTGCATTCTCCATTAAAAATAGCATGTAGGCGTATTCGCTGGCCAATTCGGGAGTCAGGATGCGTTGGAATGAACTGACAAAATCCTGAGCAGTCACAGGATCCCCGTTGGTCCATTTTGCTTCCTGGCGAAGCTCAAATGTGTAAACCGTGCCATCCTCGCTGATTGACCAGCTTTCTGCCATGCCAGGCACCGGATGCAAGTCAGTGGGATCCTCAGTGACCAGCCCCTCGGTCAGTGCCGTGATGACATTGTGTTCAGGAACTCCTGTAACAATGTGCGGGTCAATGCTTTCTGGCTCGGTGCCATTGGCTAGGTGCAGCACCTGGGTGCGATTACCCTGTTGAACCCTTGTTTCGGATGGGCCGCAGGCTACCAACCCCAATGCCAGGCTGGCGGTGATGACGGCTCTCAGAGAGGACCTCCAAATTTCCATACAACGTTCCATGATACGTTTGATTATTGGCGAAAGTGCTCTTGGGAGAGTTGGTCAAAGCCACATAAATGTCAACCCGGGGTTCGATTGCTACGTAAACATATCATCATATCCAGATATGATGATTTTATCATTGAACAAACGATCGCATCCACCTAAATACTCTTCCAATGGATTCCTTGTCCGCCATACAAACCCGCATCCAGCGCCAAGAACAGTCACTTAGGGCTAGGCTCAAGGAGCGCATTGTCTTCCTGGATGGTGCCATGGGCACCATGATCCAGCTGCGCAAGTTGGAAGAATCTGATTTCAGGGGAGAGCGTTTTGCCGAATGGGGCAAAGATCTCAAAGGGAATAACGACCTGCTCAATCTGACCCGCCCCGACGTGATTCGGGATATCCACCTGGCCTACCTTGAAGCTGGAGCCGATATCATTGAGACCAACACCTTCAACGCTCAGTCGGTATCCTTGGCCGATTATGACATGGTGCCTTTGGCTGCTGAGCTGGCCGAGGCAGGTGGGCGGGTAGCTCGCGAGGCGGCTGACACCCACATGCAGCATCATCCGGGGACGGATGTCTGGGTGGCTGGAGCGATAGGTCCGACGACCAAGACTGCCTCAGTGGCCACCGACAATCATAATCCAGCGGCTCGAGATATCACCTACTCTGAGCTGGTGGACGCCTATTATGAGCAAGCCAAGGGCTTGGTTATGGGTGGGGTGGATCTCCTCATCGTTGAAACTATTTTTGACACACTCAATGCCAAGGCTGCTTTTTTTGCCATTGAGAAACTGATTGAGGACCTGGGATTTGGCATCCCAGTGATGGCTTCGGTCACTTTCATTCAGGCAGGCAGCGACCGAGGTATGACTGGCCAGACTGTGGAGGCCTTCTGGAATTCGATTTCCCACGTGCCTTTGCTGAGTGTGGGTATGAATTGCGCTCTTGGGCCAGAGGAGATGAGACCTTTGATTCAGGAGCTCGCCAGACTGGCTCCGGTGGCGGTCAGTGTCTACCCCAACGCTGGACTCCCTGATCCACTGTTGCCGACGGGATTTCCCGAAACACCTGTAAGTTTTGCGCCCAAGATCAGGGAATGGGCTTCAGCGGGCTGGTTGAATCTGGTCGGGGGTTGTTGCGGTACCACCCCAGATCATATCAAGGCATTGCGCCAGGCTATTGAGCCTGTGCCTCCCCGCTCCATCCCAACCATTGAGCCGCACATGCGCTTGAGTGGCCTGGATGCGCTCACCGTGAATCGTGCTACCAATTTCGTCAATGTGGGTGAACGCACCAATGTGGCCGGTTCCCCCCGCTTTGCGAAGCTGATCAGGGAAGAGGCATTTGAGGAGGCCCTTTCAGTTGCCCGACAACAAGTGGAAAATGGGGCGCAAATCATCGATGTGAACATGGATGAGGGCATGCTTGATTCTGAAGCATGCATGCGCACCTTTCTCAATTTGGTGGCTGCTGAGTCAGATATTGCCCGAGTGCCCATCATGATCGATAGCTCGAAATGGTCGGTGCTTGAGGCTGGGCTCCAGTGTGTTCAGGGCAAGGGCGTGGTCAATTCAATCAGCCTGAAGGAGGGAGAGAAGCTGTTCCTTGAGCAGGCAAGGCTGGTTCGTCGCTACGGCGCGGCTGTGGTGGTGATGGCATTTGATGAAAAAGGCCAGGCTGATTCGCTGGAGCGTAAGATTGAGGTATGCCAAAGGTCCTATCGCTTACTGACTGAACAAATAGGTTTTCCGCCCGAGGATATCATCTTCGATCCTAACGTGTTGACAGTGGCGACCGGGATGGAGGAGCACAATGACTTCGCCGTGGCCTTCATCGAGGCCACGCGCTGGATCAAACAAAACCTCCCAGGAGCCAAAGTCAGTGGCGGAATAAGCAACATATCCTTCTCTTTCAGGGGCAACAACCCGGTCAGGGAGGCCATGCACGCTGCTTTCCTGTACCACGCGGTCAAGGCGGGTTTGGACATGGGCATTGTCAATGCGGGCCAACTTGCGATTTATGAGGAAATCCCCAAGGATCTGCTGGAGCAGGTCGAAGATGTGCTGCTCAATCGCCGATCTGATGCGACCGAGCGACTCATTCAATTTGCGCAAACAGTCAAGGGGGAGAAAAAAACCGAAGCCGAAAAAGCCCAGTGGCGTGAGGGAAGCGTCGAGGAGCGACTTGCCCATGGCCTGATCAAGGGGCTGGTGGATCACATTGAAGCCGATACCGCCGAGGCTTTGGCCAAATATCAAAAGCCTTTGTCGGTGATCGAAGGCCCGCTGATGGATGGTATGAACATCGTGGGTGACCTGTTTGGTGAGGGAAAGATGTTCCTGCCTCAGGTGGTCAAGAGTGCGCGCGTGATGAAAAAAGCCGTGGCCTACCTACTACCCTACCTGGAAGCTGAAAAAGCCAAGAGTCCGCAGAAGGAAGCTGGTCGCGTGTTGATGGCAACGGTCAAGGGTGATGTCCATGATATCGGTAAGAACATCGTGGGCGTTGTGCTCAGCTGCAACGGCTACATTGTGGAGGATATGGGAGTGATGGTGCCTGCCGATAAGATCCTACAGAAGGCTGTTGAATTTGGAGCTGACATGATTGGACTCAGTGGCCTCATTACCCCTTCGCTGGACGAGATGGTGCATGTGGCCAAAGAGATGGATCGCCGCGGCATGGATCTGCCCCTGTTGATAGGGGGAGCCACCACGAGCAAGGCGCACACAGCCGTTAAGATTGCCCCGCATTACCATCAGCCCGTGTTGCACGTACTCGACGCTTCTAGGGCTGTCACCGTGGTTCGAGACCTTATGGATGAGGAAAGAAGCAAAGTCTTCCTTGCCAAGGTCAAGGAGGAACAGACATCTCTTAGGGAGGCACATGAGCAGCGAGGAGCCAAAAAACTCCTCTCACTCAGAGAGGCCAGGGACAATGCCACACCTGTGAACTGGTCTGCCTACACGCCACCTGTGCCAGTGTTTACTGGACTCAAAACGCTTGATCCCTTTCCTCTTGATAAACTGGTGGCATACATAGACTGGTCCCCTTTCTTCCATGCCTGGGAAATGCGAGGACGCTACCCTGCCATCCTTGAGGATGAGGTGGTGGGTGCCAGAGCCTCGGAACTTTTCGCTGATGCCCAGACCCATCTGAAAAAAATGATCGATGGAGCCAAGCTCACGGCGCGTGCGGTCTATGGATTCTTTCCGGCTGCCACCAAAGGAGACGATATCTTGATTTACAGCGATGAGTCTCGCTCGGAGGTCATCAAAGTGCTCCCCACACTTCGCCAGCAAAATCCCAAGCCAGCGGGTAAGCACCACCATGCGTTGGCTGACTTTGTCGCACCGGAGGATTCCGGCTTGAAGGATTATCTTGGTTTTTTTGCCGTCACAACCGGGCATGGGTGCGATGAATGGGCCGCTACCTTTGAGGCAGATCACGATGACTATGGTTCGATTATGACCAAAGCCCTCGCCGATCGCCTCGCTGAGGCTTTTGCCGAGTATTTGCACCAGCAGGCTCGCAAGGATTGGGGGTATGGGAAGGATGAGGCTTTCAACAACGATGAACTCATCCGTGAGCGCTATCGCGGCATTCGCCCTGCGCCGGGCTACCCTGCATGCCCTGATCACACCCAGAAGCCGATGATATGGGACCTGCTTGATGTCGAAGCCAAGACGGGAATTAAATTGACTGAGAGCTGCGCCATGTGGCCAGCAGCCAGCGTGAGTGGGCTTTATTTCTCACACCCAGATGCCAAGTATTTTTCTGTGGGCAAGCTTGGGGACGATCAGGTTGAGGATTACGCACAGCGCAAGGGACAAACGGTGGAGAAGACCCGTCAGTGGCTGGCTCCCTGGCTCAATGAATCCTGAGGTAAAGCCCTAGCTGGGGAAAGCTCTTCAAAGCTCAGTCTTGCCAAGCAGGGAGCTGCCTATTATGTTCTCCCTCACGTGCGCGAGTGGCGGAATTGGCAGACGCGCCAGATTTAGGTTCTGGTGTCCTAGGACGTGGAGGTTCAAGTCCTCTCTCGCGTACCATTTATTTTTTGAGTATCATCCATTCCTAATGGGTTGCTTCGATGTTGAATATCGGGTGTCACCTCCAACATTTTGCTAGCACACCTTCTTTGCAAGCCTGGGTCACTCTCTTGTTCCACCCATTGCTTTGAGCTGCGTTTTCCAGATTTTGAATGTTTTGACATGGGATCCTGCATCGATGTGGCACAGGCACCTCAAGTTCAATGAATCGGGCTTGCCAGTCAGAAGCCAAGGCTCAAAACTGGTGAGCAGTCACCCTTGATCACGATCATGAGAAAGTCTTGTCCCGCTTTGGCTTACTGTTGGTTGATGAGCTTTTTGGGTTGAACAACCAACCGGGCGATGCGGTGCGGCGCCCCACTAAGCATGGGTGGAAGACAGTTTGGCAGCGCTGATAAGTTGAGAGCATGGCTTGCCTAAGGCTTTTCTTGTCTTTCAAAAAGCTTGCCCTGTTTTACCTAAGTCGTTATGTGTCTCCCATGATTCCCCTAAGACCTATCGCTGGTAGGGCTGTGCTCTTGTCTAGCGTTCTCACCTCAGTCTGTCTTCCATTTTGTGAGGCTCAAGTTTTGGACTTTGATGTGACCTCCGAAGGACCTTGGTCTGATATTGACCGTACCACGCTGACCGTTCCCATGGTGCCGAATGGATCCATCATTCTAGATGGTAAGCCCAGTCCAAGTGAATACGGTGGTTTCGAGGGGGTGCCCGTGATTCCGGGTGAGAATGCCTGGATCTTGAACTTTCCAGGTGATCGCGACTGGACCGATGTCAATGACTCAAGCTTCACCTTCTGGTTGGCTCATGATCAGGACTACTTCTATGTCGCTACGGAGGTTAAGGATGACATCCTGAATTCTGATGATCCAAACCCGCAGCTATGGAAAGACGATTCCATCGAAATCGTCGTCGATGCGCTCAATGATCGTTATGACAATAATACGGATAATTCCAATGACCCCTATGGGGGTCATTCCTATTTCAGCTATGAGGGGAAATTCTCAGTTTGGGATGAAGAAGCTGGAGGGCGCGGAGAGGGCCGTTGGAGTACGGCTGTGGATTTTACCTACGGTGATGGAGAAGATGTTTGGGCAGTCGGACAGCAAGGCAATGGTGGCTGGCAACTAGAGGTGCGTTTTCACAAGCGACTTTTTGAGGATCCTGAGGTTGGTAACAAATTACAGGATGGCTATCGCATGGGCTTTAACATCGGTGTGGATGACGACGATAAGACTGGGCCGGGTGCCAATGGATCCGGGATCCGCTCTCAAGATCTTGAGCTCCAGTATTTCTGGGCCAACCGGGCCCGCCTCAAGGGCTGGAATGCTGAAGAAGCCGATTGGTACACGGATCAAGAGATTGCCGACCGCGTCTATGAGGATCATTTTGATCGGGTCATTGATGCAGCTGGTCGTCTCGCCCATGGCGGAACAGGGGAGATTATTTTTGCGGCCCTAAGCACCGATACAGGAGGGGGTAATCAAGGGGGCGACAATGGAAGCGGCAACCAGGGTGGAGGTGGGCCAACCATCGATCAAAGCCCTGATCTGAGCCTTGATCCTACGAAAACCCAAATGGCCTTACCTCTACCGCAGGCCCCGGTCATTGATGGGGTACTGGATCCGGCAGAAGGTTGGGCTTTTGCTGGTGGGGCCGCCCAAAATTTCTGGAGTGTCCGCTATGATGAAGCCCTGGATGATTTGCTCCGTGGTGGTGGGTTCGGCGATGGGACCCCTGATGAGATCTGGGACGAGACCGACATTCAATTCAACATGTATGCTGGTGTGTTTGAAAATGATCTCTATGTGGCGGTCGAGGTGACCGATGATTGGGTGGTGAACGATACTGCTGAGGCCAACTCCGAGGACGGGTCCACCTGGGAAGATGACAGTGTGGAAATCTTCATTGATGGCGACAACAGTAATTTTGAGGAGCGAAACACGGCCGGGATTCCTGAGATTGTGGATACGGGTGGACAGTTTGTCATCACTACCAACAACGCCAGGCGTGATAAGGAGGCAGGGGATCCCTCCTTTGGTGACAATGCCGATTGGTATGCTCGGACCGATCTTACCGATAATGGTTATGTGGCCGAATTTCGCATTTCCCTTGATGCTATTGGCAACCCCCAACCTGGTCAGGTCATCGGTTTCACCGTGGGGGTTAATGACGATGACGAGATCTCTAAGCGCCAGCTGACCTGGGTGGGTACGCCTCATACGGAGTCAACCTACGGCAACCTGTTCATTGGAGAACGAACCTATACCGCTCCGAAGACTGCAAGCCCGACCCTGGACGGGGTGGTCCATGCCGATGAATACGAAGGAGCCCTTCCTATTGTGCTCAATGGACACACCGGTTCCTACCACATCGGCGTTGGCAATGATGAGTGGGAGGAGGGAGACCACAGTCTGACCGGATGGGTGGTGCATGATGAGGATTCGATTTATGTGGCCGTGATTGCTCAGGATGATGTCATTTCCACCGATACCGCTGAGGCTGGATCCGAAGACGGTCAGACCTGGGTAGATGACAGCATCGAGGTGTTTTTTGATGCGGATGACAGCAATGACGCCACTCGCGATGATACAGCACAATTTGAAGGTCAGTTTGTGTTGACCCCCAATGGTGCTCGTCGTGACAACGAGGCTAATAATCCGACATGGGGTGAAAATGCAGACTGGTTTGCTGCGACCACTGCGGCTGATGGCGGCTACCAGATGGAATTCAAGTTCAGTAAGGCAGCCTTGTTGGGTGTTTCCGAAGGCGATCGCCTGGGCTTCAACATAGCCCTCAACGATGATGATGGGGCTGGACGCAAGTCTCAGCTCAACTGGGCAGGTTCGCCACACATGGAATTTTCTTACGGGGCCTTGTTACTTGGTGGGGCTGCCAGTGGCGGTGGTGGTGGTGGTGGCGGCGCGGCCAATGTGAGCCTCATGCGATCAGGTAATGCGATCGTATTGGAATGGGAAGGCGGTGGCAGTCTGCAGACCGCTCCCGCGATCACGGGTCCCTGGAGCGAGGTCAGCGGCGCTTCCAGCGGGGTGCAGATTGAGGCTTCTACAGGCGAGGCCTACTACCGCGTGAGATAGCCGCTTCTGAGCCGCATGGCTTGGGTCTTTCAAGCGCCTCCTACCCTCTAGAGGGCAGGGGGCGCTTTCCTTTCTGGGTCTCCTACTTGTTCTTTCAACGGATCGGTTTCCGGCTCATCGCTTGACGGAAACCGCCCAGCACTTTTGAATGAAATCATGCCCCACGGTTTCGCTCGTTCTGTATGCCTATCAGGATTCCTTGCTCTGGTGATCCTCCTTTCCATGCGAACCACCCTTCGCGCGGACTTCAGGGCGGGAGCCAGTCAAGTGGACGTCGCACCTCAGGCTTGGCCGGTACGGGTCAATGCCATGTTTACTGAGCGAACGGCTGATCATGTTGAGGATGCTCTTTGGGCTAAGTCACTCAGCTTGGAGCGAGGGGACGTGAACCTTATTGTATGCGTGGTGGATACTTGCATGATGCCTCGCGATTTGATCGATGAGGCTAAAAAGCAAGTTCATCATGCCACTGGCGTCCCTATCGACCATATGATGGTGTCAGCGACCCACACCCATTCGGCACCCTCTGCGATGGGATGCTTGGGCAGTCGGGCGGATCCTGCCTACACCAGACTGCTTCCAAGCTTGATGGCTCGGGCCATGATTGAGGCTTTTCAGCGGATGGAACCCGCGCGCATGGCATGGACTCAGCAAGACGATTGGGAGCATACCTTCAATCGGCGATGGATTAGACGGCCTGATCGGATGCTCAATGATCCTTTTGGAGAGCCCACGGTGCGGGCGCACATGCATCCCGGGCACGAAAGTCCTGATGTGATCGCTCCAAGTGGTCCGGTAGACCCTGAATTAAGTGTGCTAGGGGTTCAGTCTGTGGGTGGGCAATGGTTGGCCATCCTCGCCAACTACTCGATGCACTATTTCGGCTCACCCTTGCTCTCTGCGGATTATTACGGTCGTTTTGCCAATCACGTGACAACCCTGTTGGATGCTGGAGATGATTTTGTCGCCATCATGTCCCAGGGCACGAGTGGGGATTTGATGTGGATGGACTATTCGGCCCCTCCTAATGATCCTGGAGTCGAGGCCTATGGGAGGGAAATAGCCGAAAAAGTGGCCACCATGTGTGAGGGTTTAAACTGGATGCTCGATGCGCCTCTTGCCGTGGCTCAGCGAACCATGACCCTCAATTATCGTGTGCCCGGGCCCGAACGATTGGAATGGGCTAGGCAGCAAGCCACGGCGCTGGGTGATCGCCTACCCCAGTCACAGGCCGAAATATATGCGCTGGAGGCCCTCCATCTTCAAAGGATGCAGCATACTGAGCTGATCCTCCAGGCCTATCGGTTGGGGGACCTGGCTTGGACGGCTATGCCTAATGAGGTCTTCGCCCTCACAGGCCTTAAGATCAAGCAGCAGAGCCCAATCAAATATACCTTTAACATTGAACTAGCCAATGGCGCCGAAGGCTATATCCCTCCATCCGAGCAGCACGCCCTCGGTGGTTACACGACCTGGCCTGCGCGCACTGCTGGGCTGGCCATGCATGCCGAATCCCAGATCACCGAAAACCTGCTTCAACTGCTTGAGGAAATCAGTGGGCTAACTAGGCGATCGGATGTCCCCCAAGCAGGCCGATATGGCAAGGCAGTGATGGCACAGCATCCAGTGGCCTACTGGCGCATGGAAGATCTTGAAGGGCCTCTGATCCGCGATGAAACTGGGCGCCATCCCGCCAAAGCCGAGGCTGGCGTTGCCCTAGGTTTACCTGGAGCCGATGATCGCCTGGGGCACCAGCCGCCAGCGCTCTCCTCCAATAATGTCTTCAATGAGCAAGGGATTCATCGCAGCCTTCATTTTGCCGGAGGCCGTCTACTCCTGCCTCTGGGTTCTGGTGATCATTATACCCTCGAAGGATGGCTCTGGAATGGCTTGGCTCCCAACGCTCGAGCTGTGACTGGGTATTTGTATTCACGAGGTGAAGAGGGAGAAGTTCAGGCAAGAGGTGAGCACCTGGGCATTGGTGGCACGGCGCTTCCTGAGCTAGCTGGCCGACTTTTTCTATTCAATGGCAATCGTCTCGATCAGGTTCTTGGAGGGCGCACCACCTTAACGCAAAAAGCCTGGCATCATGTGGCATTGGTGCGTGAGGGATCCATGGTGCGGGTGTATTTGGATGGCAATCGAGAGCCAGAAATTTCCGGAACGCTTGAGATAGACGGTAACCAGGCAGCTCACCAGTTTTTCCTTGGAGGCAGGTCAGACAACCAATTCAACTTTGAGGGTCGTCTTGATGAAGTGGCCTTTTACGATCGAGCGCTGAGCCCCGAGGAGATTGCCCAACACTACGAGGCATCTGATATGCAGCCTCCCAGTGAAGTCACTTCCATCGGTCCTGTTTCCAGTCCCCTGGACCCTGCAACTTCCTTGAACAGTCTGCACCTAAGAGAGGGTTTCCACGCTGAATTGATGGTGAGCGAACCGCTTGTCATGGATCCTGTCGCGATCGACTGGGACGCCTCTGGCAATTTATGGGTGGTAGAGATGGCTGATTATCCTCTGGGTATGGATGGCGAGGAGGAACCGGGAGGGCGCATTCGGGTGATCTCTGATCGTGATGGAGATGGCGACTATGATCACCAGAGCCTTTTTGCAGATGATTTAAATTTCCCGACTGGCCTCCTTACCTGGCGAGAAGGGGTGCTGGTGACGGCAGCCCCTGATATCCTGTTCCTGAAAGACACTGATGGGGACGGGAAGGCAGACCATCGTCAGGTGCTGGTCACCGGTTTAACGACCGGCAATCAGCAGTTGCGGGCTAATGGACTCCGCTGGGGATTGGACGGGTGGGTTTACTGTGCGGCGGGAGGGCATCATGGACGTTACGGGGTGGGCAATCAACTGAAGACCTCACTGGGATCAGTCCTGGTAGGGGCACGTGACTTTCGTTTTCGACCGGATACAGGGGAGTTAGAGCCAGTCAGTGGGCCTTCCCAAAATGGTCGCAATCGGGATGACTGGGGTCGCTGGTATGGTACCCAGAATAGCCGCGCTCTATGGCACTATGTCCTTCAAGATAAATACCTCAGACGTAATGACCTTGTTGCTTACCCATCTCCGACGCAACTGGTCGTTACCCCGCTCAATCCACGTGTCTTCCCTGCGAGCCCACAGGAAAAGCGATTCCATAGTTATGAACAAGCCGGACATTTTACTTCTGCCTGTGGTGGGATGATTTATCAGGACTCAGTCCTCTTTGCTGAGCTTCCTGACTCCATGCATGCCTTCACTTGCGAGCCTTTTCACAATCTGGTTCAACACAATCTGGTTTTTGATCAAGGTGTTACCTTTGGCTCGAGGAGAGATGTGCAGGATGAAAGCATGGATTTTTTTGCCAGTGAAGATCCCTGGTGTCGCCCGGTGATGGTACGCACAGGCCCTGATGGGGCGCTTTGGGTGGTGGACATGTATCGCTACATGATCGAGCACCCCCAGTGGCTGCCCGAAGAAGGAAAGCAAGAGCTATTGCCTAATTACCGTCTGGGAGAGGATCGAGGGCGCCTTTATCGTGTCTTGCCCAATGGGGTGAATCCTGCTCCCAGGGTCCGTTTGGATCAGCTCGATACCCAGGCCCTGGTGAATGCGCTTGCCACGGATAACGGCTGGGTAAGGGATAAGATTCACATGATGCTTGCCTGGCAGGCCGACCCCAAGCTTCCCAGCCT
>JALRAZ010000053.1 GCA_023257935.1 Verrucomicrobiota bacterium | reverse complement strand
CTATCCACCAAAACGACAACCAGCGGCAATGAAGCCATTGATATCATCACCCAGCCCAGTAGCTTGAGCGGCGTGGAGAATGATCCGGTGGTTCTTTCGATCGATTTCGATGCTTCTCCGGCTGATTATGTCACCGTCCAGTGGCTCAAGAATGGCACTCCCATTCCCGGGGCAATGGGAGCCCAGTACGAGCTAGATGGGTTGTCCATGAGTGATCATGGGGCTAAGATCAGTGCACTGGTAGCCATACCAGGTCAATCCCTGGAATCCGAACAGGCCACCCTCAGCGTCACACCCGACACCACCCCTCCTGCTCTACTGCATGCCAAAGGGGTTCCGAATAAACCAGAAGTGACACTGACCTTCTCCGAGAGGATGGATATTGCAAGTGCCACACAGCGGAACAATTACACCATCACCCATGCAAACGGCACCCTCAATGTAGTGGGGGCATCGATTTCTAGCGACGGCAGGCAGGTCACATTAACCACCGATGACCAAGTGGTTGGAACCAAATATCAGCTAGCCATCAAGAACCTGACCGATCGGGCTGCGAAGGCTAACCCGATTGCTGCAGGCACTGTCATCGCATTCTACGGAGTTGGAAACTTGCTACAAAATACTCAGGGCTTCGTGGTCTGGGAGGCTGAGTCCTACGACCGTAACCTTGATGGGCTGTGGGTTGAGGATATCGACAATGGACCTGCCCGGGGCGAACCATCCGGGGGCGTTGCGATGTTAATACCCAACGGAGCAGGCGGTGGTGAATCCACCACCAAGATTGAATATGACATTACTTTTACTCAGACAGGAACACACATCCTTTGGTATCGGGCCAGCAGCGACAGTGGGAACGATGATTCAGCATGGTTTCACCTTGATGGGGACCGCCCTCCCAGTCGCACCGAAGGCAATCGGGCAAGCATGAGCGGCTTCAACGCAAACCCCTATGAGTGGAACAGCAATCCACAGGATGGGGGCCCGCCCATGACCTTCGAAATCACCGAAACCGGCACCCATACCATTTCGGTGGCACGCCGCGAGGATGGAGCTTACATGGATAAATTTGTGGTCACCACCGACCCCAACTTCAACCCACTAAATTTCGGAGATTTTGGACCCGATGTCACCCCGCGAGAGGGTGAACCCATCGAAGGAGGGGCTACAGCACTGATTACCCTCAACCCAGAGGATAGCCAAGGACTCGAAAACACGTCACTCAGCCTCACCGCTGAGGCGAGTGTCACCGAAGGATTCCTGACAACCTATCAATGGCAAAGAAAGGAGAATGGGGCATGGCAGGATATTCCAGAGGCTACCTTGCCCACGCTCACCATTGCTCCCCTTACCATGGACTGGAATGGGGCCGTGGTGCGGTATCACGTCCTCACTGTCGGAGATGAGGCTTCAAGCAGTGAAGCCACCATCACCGTCCTTCCCGAAACCCAAGCCCCAAGTATCCTTACGGCCAATGGGATTGCCCCAACTCGCCGAGTCACCTTGTTTTTCTCTGAGGTGATCACCAAGTCGAGTGCTGAAAATGCCAGTAATTACAGCATTTCCCCTGGCAATGTGGCTGTGCAGTCGGCCACGCTCCTGCCCAATAATCGCATGGTCCTACTTGAAACAGGTAATTTTCAGGTGGGGACCAAGTACACGGTTACAGCGAACAACATAACCGATACCGCTGCCAATCCGAACCGAGCCAACAACGCTCAAATCCGCTTTTACAGCCTTGGCGAAATCCAGCCCCAGAACAGTGAAGGCCTGCTGGTATTCGAAGCCGAAAGCTACACGGATAACCTGGACGGACTCTGGGTTGATGACAGCGATCGAGGCACACCCTCAGGAGGCGTCTCAATGGTACTGCCAAACGGTGCAGGCGGTTCCGAATCGGCCAGCCAGCTGGTCTACAACTTGGAATTCACCCAGGTGGGCACGCACATCATTTGGTATCGCGCCAGTTCTCCTGGTGGGACCGATGACTCAGCCTGGCTTTGGGTTGATGGTGGGCGCCCATTGGAGCGCGTCGATGGCAATCAGGCCAGCATGACAGGGTTCTCGGCCCAGGATGATTTTATCTGGCTTAGCGACCCGCAAGATGGGCCTGGGCCAATGACTTTTGAAATCGATGCACCCGGCATGCATACCGTAGCGGTGGCTCGCCGTGAAGATGGAGCTTATTTCGATAAGTTTGTCATCACCACAGATCCAGGTTTCGACCCCACTACCTTCGGCGCCATGGGGCCACTGGAATCACGCAGCGGGGCACCGGCCTTACAGACCATTAGCATGAGTCAGCCTTTATCAGGAGCAGCTCATGCAGAAGGAACCACTGTCTCGTTTGTGGTCGATGTCACCACGACGGCCCGCGTGATTGATCGAGTCGTTTACACTGCCAACGGCGAAACAATCGGCACAGTCACCGAGAGTCCTTATCATTTTGATTGGGAGAATGCCCCTACGGGCATTTATCGTGTCAGTGCCACGGCCATCGATGATGTCGGGGCACAGGTAGGGACCCCTGAGGTACCTATCGTGGTAGGCGATCCCAATCAGATACTTCTGGTCGTGGCCGACCCCAGTTTGAGCGACAGCCCTAGTGATGCCATGATCGCAGAGCGTCTAAGCAACATGGGATTTACCGTGAATGTGGCCGATGACAATGGAATTGAATCCTCAGATGCTTTTGGACAAAAACTCCTGGTCATTTCATCCACCGTCGGATCAGGCAATATTGGTGATCGATTCAAGTCAACAGGCGTTCCTGTTGTGACTTGGGAAGAAGCCAACCAGGATGATTTCGGCATGACCACCGATGAGCCGGATTTCACTCGAGGTCTCACTCAGGCCGCAACAGCGATTGAAATCAACCTACCAGGACACCCTCTGGCAGCTGGCTTTCCTAGTGGTCCTCTGCAGATAATGGATACCCCACAACCCATGGCATGGGGATTCCCAGAGGAAGACGCCATCATCATTGCCAGCGATCCTGAAAACCCCGACCAGGCCGTTCTCTATGCCTACGATGAGGGCGGTGAGATGCTTAGCGGCTTCATGGCCCCAGCCAAGCGAGTGCTCTTACCGCTTTCGGACGATGGTTTTGCCGCCCTCAATGAGGCTGGGCTGGCTTTGTTCGATGCAGCCATTGGTTGGGCAATCGGAGAAGCCATTGTCAGCGAACCCTCCGGAGACATTCAATTGAGCATCCTTACCGATGACTCAAACCTGACTCTCAGCTGGGAAGGCAATTCTGGAGCAGTCACGATTCAAACCAAAAAAGATCTATCCCAGTCCCAGTGGGAGACGCTGCAGACGACCGATGCTAGCAGCATCACCCTTCCCATTGAATCCGGAAACGCATTCTTCCGAGTCGTGCAGTAGGGGTGCCAATGTAGAGGTTCCTTGAAGGGAGCGATCCATGTTGGGGGGCCTGCCTAGAGGCAGGCCCCTTTTTCGTGCTCCTAGCCAGACAACTCCCCAAGCCAGCAGGCATGTCTTAGAATCAGAGTTGGCACCAGCGTTAAATGAGTTTTTTTTCGCGCCACTGGCTCTCCAATCGTCGCTGATAGGCGGCCTTTCTGGCGTGGTCCTCTCGCGCAGATTGACCATAAAAAATACACCCCAGAGCACGACGCTGGCGGGTTGGATGAGCGTTTCGATCTGCCCGATGAACCGTGAGAGCATGATGAACAAGCAAATCACCCGGTTGAGCCGGAGAGGATATCTCGAGGGAGCGCTCTGCCTCTCCATATTCGAGCAAACCCTGCGAAAAACCGAGGGTTTGAGTGGAACCATGAGAGCGAAGTCCATGCAGGTGGCTACCGGGGAGGTAGCGAACACAGCCATTGGTTTCGTCAACCTCATCAAGAGCTAACCACATGGTCAATGCCACAGGCGGCTCCAGCATGAAGTAATACGCGTCCTGATGAGGTGGGGTTGCCTGATTCATCCCCGGTGCCTTGTTGAAATACTGAAGGTTTTTGGCCACAACCCACTCCTCAAGCAACATTTCAGCCAATTCACGCGGACGCCCATTCATCCAATCGGCAAACCATTCAAAATGGGTTTCCAGATGTTGGATCTGCTTCAAACTGGCAGCACTCTCACGCTCCTCATAAAAAACGTGCTCAGCCGGCAAACCATGCAAGGAAGGGAATACTTCCTCATTCAGCTTCTTAACCAATGCAGCCACATCGCCTCGCTTCATAAAGGATTCGATGGCCACGAACCCGCGTTCATCAAATACCTCCGGCAGCTTGCTTGATGGAAAGATCATCGGTTCTGAGTTATCGCATCAGATGATCTGAGGTGCCAGCAAATCAAGTAGGACCTAAGACCTCGTTTACACCAACGCACCTCTTGTAGCAAAATTCGTGCTGGCAGTTTGCGAGAGGTCCCCTCAAAATCCATCCCAACCATGGAAGAAGCCTTCTCACAAGCGGTGAGTCAGACCCATTTCGGGACCCTTGATTGGATCATCGTGGCGCTTTACCTAAGCGTTTCCGTTTTGATTGGGTTCGGCGTCAAAAAATATGTCAGGAACATGAGCACCTATCTGGGGGCCGGTCGTGCGGTAGGGACTTGTTTGGGAATCGCTACGATGACCGGCACTGAAATGGGGCTGATCACTGTTATGTACAATGCCCAGAAGGGCTTTACAGGAGGTTTTGCGGCATTCCACATTGCCCTTGCGGCTGGCATTGTCACCTTTTTCGTCGGACTCTCTGGCTTTTTCGTCTGCCGCCTTCGCGACATGAAGGTCCTCACCATCCCCGAATTTTACGAAAAGAGATTTGATCGGAAAACTCGCATCCTTGGTGGCGTGATGCTGGCCCTGGGAGGCATCCTGAACATGGGGTTATTCCTCAAGGTGGGTTCCATGTTCATTGTGGGTATCACCGGCATGTCAGCCGAGAGCCAGGCGCTACCTTGGGTAATGACGATCTTGCTGCTGCTGGTGTTGGTTTACACGGTTCTGGGAGGGATGATATCGGTCATCATTACCGATTATGTCCAGTTTGTGGTCCTTTCCTTCGGCATCCTGATCACAACCTACATTTGTGTAAACAAACTGGGGTGGTCGCATATCATGGATACCCTGGAGCGAACCAGAGGCGCATCCAGCTTCAACCCTCTGGATGAAGGGAGCGGGTTTGGCTGGTCCTACGTCGCCTGGATGGCGATGCTAGGGCTTGTCAGTTGCGCCATTTGG
This sequence comes from Verrucomicrobiota bacterium, assembly GCA_023257935.1. GTDB lineage: Bacteria > Verrucomicrobiota > Verrucomicrobiia > Limisphaerales > AAA164-E04 > UBA7971. Next base: position 1,034 of record JALRAZ010000053.1, on the reverse strand, counting down.
CCTACAGCAGTTGCTCGTGCCTTGGCGATGGAAAGCACCCAAGCCGTCAAAAAGCAATACATGTGGTCCTCGGCATCCTTCATGATTCGTTTCCTGATTCCATGCTTCTGGGGAATCTGCGCTTTCGTCTATTTCGACCAACAGGCCCCGGAACTGGGAGCTTTATTCATGCCTGCTGAGGGCAGCGGGGAAGCTGCCAACAATTTGTACGCGATGCCCATTTTTCTCGGACGGATTCTGCCTGCTGGACTCGTCGGCCTCATTACCGCAGCCATGATTGCGGCCTTCATGTCCACCCACGACAGTTACCTCCTCTGCTGGAGTTCAGTCATCACTCAGGATATCCTGGCACCCATGATGGGCAAAAAGCTCAGCACCAAGGCTCGCATTCAATTAACCCGTTTTTTCATCGTGTTGATCGGCCTGTACATTCTTTACTGGGGATTGATCTATGAAGGCAGTGATGACATCTGGGATTATATGAATGTGACTGGAGCGGTTTATTTTACCGGTGCCTTCTCTCTGTTATTGGGTGGCCTTTATTGGAAGCGAGCCAGTTCGACAGGCGCTTTCCTGGCTCTGTTAAGTGGGTTGACGGCCCTTTTGGGGCTGGACCCCATCCAGAGGATGGTCGGTATGAAGGTTGTCGACGCGCAAACTGGAGAGGTGACTCGCCAGATTATGACTGGCGATGAAATTGGCTTGGTGACCGTCGCGGCATCGGTTGGCATATTTGTGATCGCCTCTCTGCTATTCCCAGATAGACAAGCCAAAACCACACAAAACGCCGCCTAGGGTCGAGACACTCATTCACCAAAAACACCATGTGGCAGCAACTCTGGACAATTCTATTTTTCGGTGCGCTTGGCATCTTCGCCTTGATGTCCATCTGGGTCACCATTGGTGGCTATCGGGACATCAAAATACTGCTGCAACGATTGCAAGAAGATCAGTCTGAAGAAGACGAGTAAGCCTGTTTGATGTCCTCGGCAACTCAGTGCAAGGCAGACGGGTTCTGGATTCATCGCAGATGG
>JALRAZ010000228.1 GCA_023257935.1 Verrucomicrobiota bacterium | reverse complement strand
GACCTGGCTCGAACTGATGTGATTAGGCTTCAATCAGCTGCAGCATTGATCAAATAGCATTGAATCCCTCTGAGGATACCCTAGTTTTCAGATTGATGGCCGTTTTGGTTCACAATCAATCCAACAAGGGTGCTCTCCTAGACTTGGCTTCATCATGCCTACCGCCCATTGCTCCCTGGGCGTTGTGGAAACATGGTCCTCTGAGTGGGATAATTTTTTTGGGGTTGTTATGTGTCCTATCATCGCTTCATGGCGCCCCTGCTCAGGATATCCAAAGTGAAGCAACGCGACTCAAGGACCTCGCTTCACAGGTGGTGAGGAAGATGCAGGGGCAGTATCCGGAGGATCCGCTTGTGATGATGCTCGTTGCCTCCCTGCATTACAACAACGGGCAATCCAGTCAGGCCCAACCATGGCTTGAAAAAGTGCTGGCCCAGCAGCCAGAGATGGTCGATGCCCGCCTGATGCTCGCCAAGATCGCTCACGAGCGGGGGCTTCCTCAAGAGTGCATTGATCATTGTCGCCTGGCAATGGCCGGAGGTGCTGCTCCACCAGCCTGGTTTGAGATGATGCTCAGTGCCTACATGGACCTTGGTAGGGTGGACGCTTTGTTGGAGGAGCTGGAGGATTCCTTGAAAGGGGTTTCGCTCCCACCTGATGCTGAATTCAAGCTTGGCACCGCAAGGATGCAGCTCCGGCAATATGCCCTCGCCAGAGAGCATTTCAAGCGTGTGGTAGACGCACTGCCGGAACATACCCAAGCCTATTTCGGGTTGTTCATGACAAGTCAGAGATTGGGAGAATCCGAAGTGGCTGCTTCGTATGAGAAACGTTTCAGAGAGCTGGAGGAAAAAGATCGATCCCGCATGATGGTGATCAATCGTCAGGAGGATGAACTGAGCGGTTTGGACTTGGTTCGAGATTCAACACTCAAGACCCTCATGGCGGCAGCACAGGTATGGCAGGGACGTCAGGCCCTTGATGATGCCCGTCAATGTTATGAGCAAGCCATTGAGCTGAACCCAGACTCGATGCCGATCAGACTGGCCTTGGAAAACTGTTTGGCCACCTCGGGGCAATGGGAAGCCGGTTTAAAGTTTTTTCAGAATCGTCTTCAGGAGGAGCAAGATCCAGCCAGGGACGCCTTCATGTTGGGGCGCTTGTATGCCCGTCAGGGAGATCGCGATCGTGCGGCCGCATACTATGCTCAGGTCATCCAGCTTAGCCCCAACTGGGCTGCAGGGTATCAGGCGCATGCCGAATTGAATTTGCTCCAGAACGCTTCGCTGGATCAGGCCAGGGAATATGCTGCCAAGGCTGTGGAGCTGGAACCTGTTGCCGGGCACTACTACCTGCTTTCGGTAGCCTGTATCAAGCAAGGTGATTTGCGCTCAGCGCTGAGCGCTATTCAGTCAGCGGTTCGGCTCAAACCCCAGGATGCTCGTTATGGTCAGCTCCTCCAACAGCTTCGCTCCAGAGCGGGTTCCCTCTCCAACCCTCAAAAGTGATCATGATGGCCTCCTTCAGCCCGACATGGTTGCATCCAATCATTGCCCTGAGTCTTTGGATAGCCCCTTGCCCGTGCCTATCGCTCATCGGGCAGGTTAATGGCCAATCGGTTGCGGAAATCGTCCTGGAGGACCGAACCGATCACAGTGGTATCACCTTTGTTCACTCTGATGGCAGTTCAGGGAAGCGCTACATTGTCGAAACCGTGGCTTCGGGTCTGGCTACTTTTGACTACGATCAGGATGGGTGGATTGACATCCTGCTACTCAATGGATCTCCTTTGCCTGGTTCAGATGGACCGGCGCAAGCCAAGTCCAGTGCCCTGTATCGCAATCTGGGTGATGGCACTTTTGCCGAGGTAACCCACCAGGCTGGATTGATCGATCAGGCCTATCATCTGGGGGTGTGCACGGGTGATGTGGATAACGACGGGGATACAGATATCTACTACAGTAATTTTGGTGAAAACACGTTGATGCTCAACAATGGAAGAGGAGAATACGTTGATGCCACCCAATCAGCAGGGCTAGCGGGCTGCACTGGACTTGGGGCCGGTGCCTGTTTCCTGGATGGCGACCTAGATGGTGATCTGGACTTGTTCGTCGCCAACTATGTTGGCTTTGAGTTTGAGAAGCATCAAATCACCCATATGAATGGCTACCCGGTTTATGTGGGGCCACTGAATTATCCCTCCACCTCCAATCGGTATTATGAAAACCAAGGCAAAGGAAAGTTCGTGGATCGTAGTGCTGCAGCCGGTCTGACAGCACTCAAGGGGGCTGGCATGGGTGTCATTGCGGCTGATCTGGACAGAGATGGTGATCCGGACTTGGTGGTCGCCAATGATTTGCGACCCGACCACCTTCTCATCAACGATGGCCAGGGGCACTTTAGTGAGCAAGGCCTGACCATGGGCATCGCTTACGATGGTTTTGGGCAAGTTCAGGGTTCCATGGGGGTGGAATGCGGGGATTGGAATCGTGATGGTTGGCTTGATCTGCTCATCACCCCTTACCACCGTCAGGTTCCCATCCTGTTTGAAAATCAGGGTGGGCGTTATTTTGAGGACGTATCACGCAGGACGGGTTTGGCTGAGGGTACTTATGCCGACGTCAAGTGGGGAGTCGGGATGCCTGATTTGAATAATGATGGTTACCTGGATGTGTTCATTGCCTGTGGGCACCTCATTGACAATGTAGACTTGTTTGACGACTCGACACGATACAAGGCTCCGAATTTGCTGCTTCAACAGGATCGCAAGGGAAAGTTTTCCCGCGTTGGATCTGCCGCCGGTACGGGGATGGCAATTGAACAGAGCAGTCGTGGGGCGGCTTTCGACGATCTGGACAATGACGGGGACTTGGATGTGGTGATACTCAACGCCCGATCCAGGCCTTCCATCCTGATCAATGAAACCAAAACCGATCATCACTGGTTCCAGCTGTCCCTGGTTGGTAATTCGAGTAACCGTGATGGAGTCGGGGCCAGAGTCAGTCTATCGGCTGGGGCAAGCTCTCAGGTGTTAGAAAAGCATAGTGGGCGGGGATACCAAAGCGACTATGGAAAGCGGCTTCATTTTGGTCTGGGCTATGCCGAGATCGTAGACGTCCTTGAGATCCGGTGGCCCAGTGGCAAGGTGGACACACACCGGCAGGTGCCTGTTGACCGCCATCTGGTTGCCGAAGAGGGGAACGCCCGCTTAGTCGATCGCACTCATCCATCCCTGCCATGATGACTCAGCTCAATGTCTTGTTAGGCTTGTGGGTTGCCCTTGAACTAAGCCTCGCTTCAGTAGGGGCTCAAACCGCCATCCACCTAAGCGATGTGACTGCGCAATCAGGTATCACTTTCCGGCATTCTGATGGGAGTGAGGGGGGGCATCGTTATATCACCGAAAGTGTCGCCTCGGGACTGGCTAGTTTCGATTACAATGGAGATGGTAAGATTGATCTACTTTTTCTTAACGGATTGGATCCAGCCGCCTCAAACCCATCAGCCGGACTGTGTGCTTTGTATCGCAACGACGGGAACATGCAGTTTAGTGACGTGAGCGATACTGCGGGTTTAACCGGTAGAGCGCACCACCTGGGTGTTTGTGTAGGCGATTATGACAACGACAGGCTCCCGGATATCTACCTGAGCAATTTCGGAAGAGATACCCTTTATCGTAATCTGGGCAATGGACGTTTCGCCGACGTGACCGAACAGGCAGGCCTGGGCTCCACTGAGGCATTCGGGGCGGGAGCCGCTTTTCTTGACATGGATGGCGATGGTGACCTGGATCTTTACGTCGCCCGTTATTGTGAATTCACTCTCTCCAGCCATCAGACCAGGCATGTGAATGGTTTTCCTGCCTACACCGGCCCGATGACCTATGGTCCTTCAGCTGATCAGCTTTTTGAGAACCTAGGCAACGGCTCTTTCAAGGAAGTCAGTGAGTCATCAGGTATTCAGGCTCGCAAGGGAACTGGCATGGGCGTCATTGCTGTAGATCATGACAACGATGGAGATGTTGACATCGTGGTTGGCAATGATGCCATGGCTAATTTTGTCTGGCGCAATGACGGGAAGGGGCACTTTGTTGAAGTGGGTCTGCTCAGCGGTTTGGCCTTTGATGCCAATGGAGTGGGTCTGGGTACGATGGGAGTCGAATGTGCGGATTTCAACCACGATGGGCTGATGGATTTTTTCATGACTTCCTATGAAAAGCAGTGGGTGACGCTTTACCAAGGTGAAGCGCATGGGTTGTTCACCGATGTGACTCACCTGACGCAGGCCGGCCAGGGTTCTTATCAGGAGGTGACCTGGGGTTGTGGGATGGTGGATTTTGATAATGATGGGCGACGCGATCTCTTTATCGCCTGTGGGCATCTTCAGGATAACGTGCAGCGCTGGGATGAACTGGCTGGTTGGCAAGCGCGCAACTTGTTGCTGCAACAAAACAAGGATGCGAGATTTCAACAGCAGTCTAATCAAAGTATGTCTGGCCTTCAGCCTCGACGGAGTAGTCGCGGGGCCATTTTTGAGGATCTTGATAACGATGGGGACATGGATATTGTGATCCTCAATGCCCGTGATCATCCCACCTTGCTTCGCAATGACAGCCGTAATGATCACAAATGGATTGGTTTTGAACTCCAGACTCCCTCAGGCAGATCAGCCATCGGTGCACGAGTCGTCTTTACCTGCAATTCCCTTACTTACATGGATGAAGTACACAGCGGGAGAGGGTATCAAAGTCACTATGCTACCCGTCTTCACTTTGGTCTGGGTAAGCAAGAGGCTATCTCTGAGGTGACCGTGCGGTGGCCCACCGGCCAGCAGGAAACCTACCGAGGCCTTGAGGTGGGGCAATACCACCTGCTTCGCCAGCGTCGCTGAAGGATGTTCAGCCTTGGGTGATAGGCCTAAGGGCCATTTTAAAGCTGCCAGAAAGCTTTTTTACTTGTGATGAATTAGGCTCCATCGCATAAGATTGAAAGGTGGATTTTTTGAACGCAAGACGAGCCTGTTTGTTAGGTTCCCTCTTATCGATCATGATGTTTGTGGCAGGTTGTGGCAGCATTAATGGTTCCGGAGGGGCCTCTCCTGCCACGTTCTTTCTTCCCGGAGCCACTTGGGTTCCTGCCGAAGACCTCCCAGTCCACCCACCTGCAGCCAGACCCGTTCAGCTGGAATACGGGCAGGAGAACAGGGCCGAGTTGACATGAGATTCCCACTGCCGCTCACCCTTAAAATAGCTTCTCACATCATTGGCCACCGTCTGCGTGGATCTGCCAAGTTTGCGATGGTGCTTCAGCTCGAGCCACTGCATACCTGCAACCTGACTTGCACCGGATGTGGCCGAATTCGAGAGTATTCGACCAGTCTCAAGGACATGATGCCTGTTGAAGACTGCCTGGAAGCGGCTGATGAATGCAATGCTCCCATGGTATCGATTTGTGGCGGCGAACCTCTGATTTATCCTGAAATAGAGTCCTTGGTAACAGGGCTGCGAGCTCAAGGGAGGATTATTTATATTTGCACCAATGGTATCTTCATGCGGCGCAAGATGCGTGACTACCTGGCATCAGTCTATGACGAGTGCTGGGAACCAAAGCTCAGGACGCTCCTTCACCAATCCTTAATCGACGAAAAGGATTTGGCCTTCATTCGAAAAGGAAAGTCCTCTCGAGGCGACGTGATTGCGCCGTCCTCATGGCTCTACTGGAATGTCCATGTGGATGGGCTTGAATACACTCATGATCTGATTGTTGAGCGCGAAGGGGTGTTCAGGGAGTGTGTGGCCGCTATACGCATGGCCAAGATCATCGGCTACCAAGTGGCAACCAATACGACTGTCTATCGCGAGAGTGAGGTGGAAGAAATCGAGAATATGTTTGCCTACCTTTCTTCACTGGATGTCGATGGGCATACGATTTCGCCGGGTTATGACTATGACGCAGCCAAACAGGATATGATGAAGCGTCTAGGTAAGAGGCCAGAGGATTTCTTTCTGACACGTGAAATGACGCGCGAGAAGTTTGCGGATATCGAGCGATGGGGGAGGCAATTCACCATCTTTGGGACGCCAGTTTATCAGGAATTTTTAGCAGGAAAACGTGAATTGACATGCTCGGCTTGGGCCATCCCTACTCGTAATATTCGTGGGTGGAAAGCTCCATGTTATTTGATGACCGATGGGCATTATGATGGCTACCAAGAGATGCTCGAAAAGGTTGACTGGGATCGGTATGGCGTGGTCGATGGGGTAGCCCGCGATCCTCGATGCGAGAACTGCATGGTGCACTGTGGCTATGATCCCAGTGGTGCCCTTGGAGTTGATGCGCAATTTGGCGATACATGGAAAAATATCCGCTACAATTTTGGACCAAGGCCTCCCCGCTCTTTGGTAGGGGAAAGGGTCAATGCCTTCAACGGTATCAGTGCAGGTAAGAGTCATCTTGCTTGCAGCCGTGCAGATCAGACTCATTCAGTCAATCAGGGCTGTTCTGAGAAAAGTGGCGTACCGATGGCTGAAACGGCAGCTTCTAGTGAGGCCTGTTAACCAATTTAAGTGAACTGATTTAAAATATTTTCAAGCGATGCCTAGGGGACGGAAAGCAACCAAAAACAAAAAAGCGACACTCAATACAAAATACGACGCTAACAATATCGTCCTGGATAAGACCTATGGCGCCTGGGCTGATCTGCGTCGAGAGCTTTCGGACTCCAAGAGCGATGTGGCTGAGAGGCGTGAACTGCTCGAACAGTTCGCACGTTGCGAGGATTCCCAACGCGCCTACCTCGTGCTCGATGACTATTTTGAAAGACTTTCGCTAGCACGTCGCGATTTTGTTGGGCCTGATTGGTGGGAAAAGATGCTCTCAGCGCAGGGCGATCAACGCCTCGAAGAGCTGGCCCTTTTGTTTCTCCGAGCTCGACGTCCTCTGCCCACCGAATTGATGGCACACGCCAATTTTGATCGATTGGCCGAAGTCGAAGAGGCTGAAAAGGACCAGGAACTCATTGAACACCTCGAGCAGTGGCTGCTCCCGCCTCAGGTTGAGCATCTGGATGCGCCAAGGGCCAGTCTGCGTGTCCTCTGTCGCATGGTGCCCATCGATGAGCAGAGCATGGCCGTGCAGCTGGAGGTGCGTATGGCCATTTCGCGTCCTCGCAGCGGTGAGAAGTTTCGATCCCTGGGAGAAATCAAGGACTTGACCACCCGCTCATCCCACGAGCGTGAATTGTTTTCAACCGAAGACTGGGCCTTCATCGAATGGTTGAGCCAAACATGCCAGGAGGAAGATGATGAGCTTCGGCTTCTTTTGAATCATCTTGTGACCAGTCGCGAAGTTCGCTTAATTTTTTTTGTTTATAAAGTGCGTTATCATCGATGCTCATCTTACAATCAAGGGCTACAAAATCATTAGCATCATTAATCACTAATGGATTAATTTCTAAAAGTGATAAATTATTTTCTGTAAAAAGTCTATAAGCCGACTTAGCAAATTTATTAAATTTCCCTGCTAAATCAGCACTAAATTTTAATGAGTTTGCCAACTCTCTTGTTTGATAGTCCATTAAGCCAGTTATAGGGTTACAAAATTCTTTAAGTATTAAATCAGGACTTTTTTTACTGATCTCTTCTATTTCCATGCCGCCTGCGCTTGAAACAACAAGGCAAACTTTCTCTTCTTCACGATCAATTAGGATAGAAAAATAAAGCTCATTGATAATATTTTCTGTTTCTTCAAACAAAATTTTATGAACGGGTTGTCCGGATGGTTGATTTTGATACGTAACTAAATTTTTTCCCAGAAGCTTAGAAGAAAATTCGAGTGCTTCATCTTTAGACTTTACAACTTTAACGCCTCCAGATTTTCCTCTTCCACCCGCATGAATTTGGGCCTTTAAAACGACAGGATTTTTTATATCTTTTGCTAAAGCATTTACTTCATTTAAAGTCTCAGCAACTTGGCCATAAGGGGTTTGAATCTCATATTTCCGAAGTAGCTCTTTTGCTTGATATTCGTGTAAATTCATCGTCGTTAATCAGTTAAAACATAATGATATCAGATTGGTAAGAGTTGTATAATGTGTGCATGGAAAATTACTTGATTTGTAACGATGATCTTCATCGATTTATTGATGAACATAAAATTAGTCATTTTGAGGATGATGTAAAAAAACTTAACAATCAATTTAGCACTTTTGAAAGTAACTCTAATTTTTTTATAGAGAATAAGAAAAAACTGATTTCATCTGAGACACAATTTTTTCTCAACATAAAAAAAACAATTAAAGACTTTAAACTTCTTATATGTGACATGGATTCCACACTAATTCAAAATGAGTGTATTGATGAAATAGCCG
>JALRAZ010000224.1 GCA_023257935.1 Verrucomicrobiota bacterium | reverse complement strand
AATCCCGTGATGGGGCCCTGAGATGGGAGCCAATGGGTTGCATGCTCCACGGCCTCACGAAGCCATTTCAGGGGTGATGTCTCGGTGGCGTGTTCGTTTCCAGTACTCAATTCACGACCATCAAGCAACCGGTGTGCCAGGGTCTCCCAAGTGTTGAAATCCAGGCTCACTTGGGATCAAAAAGGTTGCTTAAACATGATCCATGTTAAGCAATCGGTGGATTAAGGCTTTTTCAGGTCTCTCTTATGACAAAATGTCTGCAAGGCCTTGCGCTGGAAGCGCAATATTTTGCAGTCAGGCGACCCTGTGGACTGGGTATCACTCAAATAGTCGAGTCAACCCGAGGGGCCGCCTCCGAAGACGAAAGCAGCCAGGCCTTTGGGCTTGGCTGCGATCCGCTCAAATGCTTTGAAGCAGCTTAGAGCCTGCTTCAGAGATCCCTGATGGGTTCCATTGCCAGCAGGGCTTCCCGGCGCTGATCAAAAAAGCTGCGCAGGTTGTCTCCTTTGGGCTGGTCGTCTGTTCCGGCCAGAAAAGCTTCGGTCGAATACAATTTGTGGGTGTCCCGCTCCACTTCGTGTTGAGCAAGTTCGCGGTAGGCCTGCACCACGGGGCCGATATTTTCCCACGCCATGGATTCGGTTGCGATCTGCTTCACATAACCAAGGTATTTTTTCTGCAGGGAAGGCTCAGCAAGGATACGCTCAATGACTGGTTTGTCCGGATCGGAAAGTCCAGCCAGAGGGTCCAGTCTGACGCCTGTGGGTCCAGTGTAGCGCCCGCTGCTGCCAGGGCCTCTGCCGCCCCCTCGGAAGTTGAACATTTCATTCATGTCGTAAGGAATGAATCTGAATTTGCCATCGGGATGGAGGTAGAGACAGTAGTCAGCCCCGCGCGTCCAGAATCCATCACCACTGACCAGGGCATTGTCCAAGGCCAGGAATTTTAGGTAGCTGTCGATGTCGATCCTAGAGCTCAGGGCCTCGACAAGTTGATTCTTGGGGGTGATTTCAAGGGTTTGTGCCAAGCCGATAATGGCTTTCCAGGCTTCGGGATCTTCCTTTGATTTGATCTGAAAAGTCCCTTGGTAGGAACTGATTTCTTCATCTTGATAATTGAAAGCACCCACTGCTCCTCCACCTTGGGGGATTTTCCAGCGAGTACCCTTGCGAGTCTCAAAGTTTTCCTCAAGGAAGTCCTTGTTGAATTGTTGTTGGTTGGCATACACGCCCCAGTTTTCTCCATTGATCACCACTTGCACCAGATTCGCTTTTGGAGCCGCGATGTATTGGCGAGCGATATGAAGCGAAAGTACTGAGCGCAAGAAAGTAGGGTCGCCATTGGCATTCAGGAAATTCAAGGTGTTATAGCCCCCTATTTCCTGATCTTCGTGAATGAAATCAAAACTCAAGTTGAGCGAACGCTTGTAGCCATCTCCCACGCCAAAAGAGGAGTTGCCGCGAAAATGAACCCCGACATCGGCATAGGTTTTGCCATCGACGATCACCGTTGCTGGGACATCCACGTCGGTATTGTTGAAGGCAACCAATTCTGCTTCCCACTGTGGGTTCTCAAAATTAATGAAGAAAGTACGCAATACGCTGGGATCATAAATCGAAGCATTGGGATAGGACTTCACATCGGAAGGAGACAATGAAATGCCTTGGCTGAATGGAGCACGTTCGCCGCCTTCTCCTCCGGGTCCTCTGCCACCAGGTCCGCCAGGTCCTCTGCCACCGGGCCCATCAGGTCCTCTGCCACCGGGCCCATCAGGTCCTCTGCCACCAGGCCCATCAGGTCCACCAGGTCCACCAGGTCCACCAGGTCCACCAGGTCCACCAGGTCCACC
>JALRAZ010000443.1 GCA_023257935.1 Verrucomicrobiota bacterium | reverse complement strand
AGATCGGGCGGCTCTGAAATTAAGGGCGTGCTTCCAAACCCGTAATAAGTATCTCGAGTCTTTAGATTTGGGCATAAGTAGGGTTTGGTTAGACACGCCTAACAAAAAAATCAAACACAGTCGCTTAGTGAGTTTCACGCAGTGAAACAAGCTAAGCGTAAGGTGTTTGATTCTTTTGTTAGGCGTGTCTAACCAAACCCTACTTATGCCCAAATCTAAAGACTCGAGATACTTATTACGGGTTTGGAAGCACGCCCTTTAATACACAAAATATTCGTGAAGAAATATAAGCAGAATTAGATCTACTTAGCTACTGTTAAAAAGTACAAGCAGTAAACTCAGCTTTTTGTTAAGCGTTAGCTTCTTCTTTTTCTTCTTTTTTAGGTCTTGGGTTTGGGTTTTCAGTAAGAGCTTTGATTGATAAAGAAGTTCTACCTTTAAAATCTGTACCCATGATTTTGACTTGTACTTTGTCGCCGACATTAACTACATCAGTTACATTGGCAACTCTTTCGTGCGCTAATTGAGAGATATGTACTAAGCCAGAATTGCCACCGAACATTTCAACAATCGCACCAACTCCATCAAGTACTTTGACAATTTCACCATCCCAAGTTTCACCAGCTTGCGGTCCAACTGCAGTCGCCAAAACATATTTTTTAGCAAGCTCAGAAGCTTCTTCGCTGGTAGAAAAAATCTTGACGATACCATCATCATTAATATCTAAATCAGCACCTGTTTTTTCGATAATCATTTTGATATTTTTTCCACCCGGTCCAATCACGGCACCAATTTTGTCAGTTTCAATTTGAATTTGCGTTACTCTTGGAGCGTTACCTTTTAAAGATTCATTTGGTTTGGCAATCTCAGAGCCAACAGGTTCTATTATTAAGGAAAGGGGAACTTCCCCTCGTGCCTTCAGGGCATGCCTGGCTTCCTTGACCCAATCATAGAAGGCGTAGGGTTTATCCAATCTTGGCCCATATTGCTGAAGACGACGCCTCCAGATGTATTGATCTGGGTCGAGACTCAGAGCCTTTTGCCAATGCTTCATGGCAAGCTCTAACTCGATGGGATCAGCCAGGAGTTGTTGATCAAAGAGACGACGGTGAGCCACTCCCTTACGGAAATGAATCCACCCATTACCTGGATCCGACGCCAGGGCTTGCTCAAAAGCATCCAGGCAGGAGGCAGACTTGGTGTCCCAATGCCAAAGGTAGAGGGCTTGAGCATAGGCCAACCAAGCCGATGATTGCTGAGTCGACTTGGCTTGCCGATGGAGCCAGCCCAGGTCAGGCCGCTCCAAACCTTCGAATAGGTCAAGAGAGGCCTTTTGGGGAACTGGTTCGGCCATGAAGCTTAAAAACTCTTCCTGACTTGGGCCTACATAACGAATGCGTCCACTTTCATTGATGAGGAGGGTGTATGGCACTGCAGGAAGTTCAAGCAAGTTCAGGGAATCCACCCAGAGCGGCCAATCCATATCCTTCCATTGCATGAACAAGGCAGCTCGGTCTGGATGTTGTTCCTGAATCAGGCCGACCACTTCTAGCTGCCCAGACTGACGATAGGGTTCGGTGACGTCGTGCCACCCGGGCACGTGCTGGCGGCAGCCAGCTCACCAACTAGCAAAAAGATGGAGGACGATCTTTTTTCCGAACCACTGATTCAGATGCCTGGGACTGCCATCAGATGCATCTGGGAACCATTGATCTGGAAAGCTATCCCCAACGTTGAAGGGAGATTCAGCCTTCGTTTGCATGGAACCACCATACAATGCCGAGGCCAGGATGCCAAACCATAGGCAGGTTTTAGGACAAATCATGAGGCACATTAGCGCCCATTGGGAAGCAGATCAATCGAGCTTAGGACCCAATTTCAACAAGGATGTGAAGCGAAGCAGCAAACCAATAGCTGCCACACACAATCCCGAGGCAAACCCAATCCATATCCCCAATGCTCCTAGTCCAAGGGAGAAAGTCAACCAATAGCCCAGGGGAGCGGTAACCAACCAGTAAGCCAGGATAGCAATGACAGCCGGCACGGTGACATCTTGCATCCCGCGTAGGATGGAAATAATGACCACCTGAAGACCATCGAACACCTGAAAACAAGCAGCCACGATTAACAGCGTGATGGCCAGGGAGATGACCTCGGGATCCTCGATAAACCAACCTACAAGCCAAGGACCCTTCAACAGAAAGATCGCGGCAAATCCGCTCATGATCAGCAAAGTATGCCCGATAGCCACGCTACCAATACGTCGAAGGCGATGACGCTCCCCGGCCCCAATGGCCTGACCCACCCGAATCGAGGTGGCCATGCCCAGACTGAGAGAAAACATGAAGGTAGTACTCGCACAAGTGAAAGCAATTTGATGGGCGGCCAGCGCCTGAGCATGGATCCAGCCCAGCATGAAGGCACCCAATGCGAAGACGCCCATTTCAAGCAGGTGCTGCCAGGCTACGGGAGTGCCAAGCTGACGTAACTTTTGTATGATGGGTGCAATCTTTCCACCTGCAGATCGTTGTTGAGTGAATCGCGCCATGGAGGGCGAATGAGCTATCCAGCTCCCGAGGCAGAGTGCCGCCACCGTCCTGGATATCAAAGTGGCCAGCCCAGCGCCATTGAGCCCCATGGCGGGGAAGCCGAGGCGACCCCCAATTAGAAGCGCATTGAGGAGGATGTTGAGCAGGACACCACCCAGCATGATGAAGGTTGGTATCCACGGACGGTCAAGTGACTCACAAAATTGTTTTTGGGTTAATCCCAGGAAGAGAGGGATCAGGCTCGGGGCCACCCACCAAAGGTAAGGACCTGCAGCTTCGATAACCGATGGCGGTTGACCCATCCATGGAAGCAGCCAGCGCATGGCCATCAAGAGGAGCGCCAACGGTATGGCTGTCATCCATGTCAGCATGCGTGCCGCCTTCCAAGTGATCGCTACCCTTTGAGTGTCCCCTGCCCCGAAAGCATGGGAGGTCAATACGGCAATGGATGAAAGCATCCCAAACCCAAAAACCAAAGGGAGATGGAATAGATTGACCACCAAAGAGGCAGCAGCGAGGGCCTCAACACCTTCCGAGCCCACCATCACCGTATCGGCAATACCAATGAGGGTCTGCCCCACCAAACCGGCCATGATGGGTAAGGCTAACTGCCAGATGGCACGCGCCTCAGAGAGACTCCCAGCAGGAGTCGACACATGATTCATGCCCTAGGAAAAGGACTTCTTGAGGTAGGAAAGGCTTTGTGCGGCAATGGCTTCTGGCCCTTCTTCAAACCGAAAGACTTCGACTGAAACATAGCCCTGGTAGCCCACTTGATTGAGAGCCTGAGCAATGGGAACAAAGTCCACATCACCGAATCCAGGGCCCTTTAAGTTGGCATCGTTGGCATGGAAATAGGCAAAGTGCTGGGCAGATTCTTGGATAATTTGGGGGATGGGTTTGCCCATGGAGCACATGGCCTTAACGTCGAGGATGATCTTGAAGGCTGGAGAAGGAATCCTCTGAATAAAAGAGATGGCCTCAGCAGCGGTGTTGACAAAATTGGTTTCAGAAGGTGCCAGCGGTTCAAAGCAGATGGTGACCCCAGCCTCTTCAGCATCTGCCACCGCAGGTGCGAAGACTTCGCTAGCCCATTGAGTGGCTTGATCAAGGCTGACACCGGGTTCGAGATTGCGTTGCTTGGGGGATCCCACCACGATTGATTTGCCCCCAAGATCGTGACAGAAACTCACTAGATCCCTGAAATACTGCTGAGTCCTTTGCCTGACCGCATGATCCGGGTGGGTCATGTGCATCCCTTCGGCTTCCACAAGGACCCAGTGAATGCCACTGATCTCAAG
This sequence comes from Verrucomicrobiota bacterium, assembly GCA_023257935.1. Classification (GTDB taxonomy): domain Bacteria; phylum Verrucomicrobiota; class Verrucomicrobiia; order Limisphaerales; family AAA164-E04; genus UBA7971. The sequence goes on along the minus strand of JALRAZ010000443.1, from coordinate 10,528 downwards.
CCCATGCCGAGCCGCCAGATCTTTGATTTCGCTGCGGCGCTGCTGAGACACATCGGTCACATATTTCGCACACGTGAAGGGAGCTATCTCAATACCATCGTATCCCAAGCCACTGACATATTCGAAGGCTTTTTCGAACGACCACTCCTTGAAAATCTCGTTGCAAATGCCGAACTTCATGAAGGTATGTAGCCAAAAACCACTTGGGATTACCATTGGTTTTTTGGAAGATCATCCATCCACAACCTGATCCAATGCCTTATCCAATGCCTTATCCAATGCCTGATCGATCCTGTCTCGACGATCCGAAGCGAGGCTCAAGTCAACGGAACGAAGCTGATTCGCTTCCATGACCTGATCGCTAAAGTCCCAGCCACGTGCTTCATCTACGGCCTTTCGCATCTGGTCAAACCACCAGGTGGCACGCTGGAGTCGTCTTTGTGATCGGCGACGTCGGGCCAGATAGCGTTGATTGGTGAGTCCCAGTTCAAGTTGTTCGTTGTTCCATTTCATACGGCCTCATCCTGACAGCCACCCTGAGTCATTTATTGTCCTAGGGTATTTTTTTCGATCGTTTCACCTGATGGGGCGACTCGCCAAACTAAAGATGAGTCGGCTGGTTTTTGGTGCTACTTGGCATCAGGGGATGCTCCCTGATTTGGTTGCATGGTGCGTAGAAATCGCCATCCCAAGGGACAAAACGGGCATGAAACTTGCTTATTTTATGGATGTGGATGACCCCACACGCTTTTTGACTCATCTCATGCACCCAGCTCAGACAAGACTTTGGGATACTTTTTCCTTGTCACACCAAAGCTGATTGTGTAAACACATTGTAAATACAAACGAGTGCCAAGTCCTGAATCTTGATCGGGGCACAAACACTCAAACCCACCGGAGGGCTATGATGAAATCCTCACACTACCTTCTTCTGCTTGGCTACCTGATTCCATGCCTTGCTCATGCTCAGATCACCATTACCTCGGATGACATGTTCAACCAACCGGGCGAATATTACCGAGCTTACTCCAATCAGCCACCTGAATTGCTTCAAAGATTTCCAGTCACCGTTGGCGATCTGATTGGTGACAAAGGAGGTCCTCACTATTGGGATTTCAGCGAAGGTCCCACCGATGAAATCTACCGATATGATTACATCGAAAAGGAGAAAAACATCATCTGGAATGATTTCCCAGATGCCACGATTGCCGAGCGGTCCTTCCGTGAAAGCGAACCTGGCGATTATACATACATCCTCTTTGATGAAGTCAGCAACATGGGACGCAAGGTATTTGGCTTCTGGACCATCAACGTCCAGTTCGATAACCCTTCCACACTGTTCAAGCTTCCCATCGTCGATTTTCCGTCGGAAATGAATTATGGGGATACTTGGACCACCACAGCGGAATACCCCAACACGCTGCTCGGCATCCCTGCAGTCTACACCGAAGTCCAATCCTTCGAGGTCGATGCCTACGGTTTCATCGAATTGCCAGAATTAGGGGTCCTGGAGTGCCTGCGTATCAACTCGGTCAAGGACTTCTCAGCTGCCATTGATTTCAATGGTACGGGGACCTTTACCAACATCGATCGACAATTTGCTCGGATTTACTATTGGCTGGTTCCTGGCAAGGGAATCGCGGCACAGATGGTTTCCGAACCCAGTGGTAATCCGGTTTCCGAGCAATTCAATCTGGCCAGCATGTTCCAGCGCATGTTCGAGACCAACAAGCAGGCCAGGGATGCTGGATGCAGCGAAGCTGAGCCGGTCTCCGGATTGAATATTGTCTACCAGCCCAACCTGGTCCGACTCAAATGGAATGAGGCATCTTGCGCTCAATCTTACCGAGTCCAGACTGCAAACGCCCAGAAAGCAACCTTGGAGTGGATTGATCTTTCTCCACCCAACTACAAAGAGACATTCTTTATCGACACCCTGCTCAAGGGCAATAAAGTAAAGTTATACCGGGTTATTTCAGAGAGGAACAACTGAGCCAAAGTCCCCTTCCAGGGCAAATCAAAATGAGGTCATGTTGACAGTGCCCTCAGACAAACAGAAAGGCTGATTGATGAAAAAGACATCTGTATTGCTTAGGAACCCATCCGGGCGCTCTAGGGGTCTAATCGGGGCTTTCACACTCATCGAGTTGCTGGTGGTTATCGCTGTGATTGCCATTCTGGCAGCACTGATGCTCCCTGCTCTCTCGGTAGCCAAAGCAAGAGGCAGGCAAATCGCCTGTGCCAGCAATTTGCGTCAGGTGGGGCTGGGCATGACCCAGTTTGTTCATGATACCGGCTACTACCCTGTTTACAATTTTGATCCCAGTGTGGCCATGAAGAACATGTATTGGCCTGACGAGATTCAGCCCTACACCGGTGCTGCCTGGATGGATGAGCTCTACCGTTGCCCGGATTACCGTGGGATCACTCTGGAAGGAAACGAAGACGGCAGCATGTTGGGTAGCTATGGATACAATGCCAACGGCACGAAGTTTACGCCCAGCAAATATGGACTAGGCGGCACCTTGGCAAAAGTTTTCCTGCAGGAGGAACTCGATGACCTCAGTGGAGGGGTGTTGCGCATCAAGGAATCCATGGTCAGGGCACCGAGTGATATGATTGCCATAGGTGATGCTCATCTGGTCTGGACACCAGCCGCCTTCATGGAGACGCTCTATGGTGCGGAGTATGCCACGGAAAACTACAGCGGGATGGGGATGCTCGACATCAATAGCCGTGACGGTGTCCAGCGACCATCTTGGCCAGGTAGTGAGGGGATCCTCGATGCAACTCAACGCCGCCACGATAGCCGCTACAATATCAGTTTCTGCGATGGGCATGTGGAGACCATTCGAAGGGAAGGATTGTTTGCTCAAACCGAAGCCTCGCTGCGGCGGTGGAACAATGACAATGAATCCCATGCCAACTTCCTTATCCACAAGACCCAATAAGCTCCGGCCCTAGCAAAAGCCCATTCAAACGACACCCTTTACTTACTCCGAGTCCTGAAGGCTCTTCTGCTGATGTTGCAAAAAACGGCACCAAGCCCCCTGCTCATCCACATCTTCCAGCGAACGTAATCGCTTGACAGTCAGGCCAGCATGACTGAGTCGCTCAATGGTTTGGTGGTAAACGGTGCTCTCACTCCAAGAAATACCCGTGAAGAGGTCAGGATGGTCTCGTTTTAGCCCAATCAGCCAGTAGCCTCCATCCTCGGCCGGCCCTATCACTGCATCATGTGTGATCAGTCCCTCAAGGGCTTGGGTGATATCCTTATGATTGATATAGGGGCAGTCAGCTCCAATCACCACGACGGCCTGATGGTGCCTTAAAGCCGATTGCACGGCTCGGCGAAGCCGGTCCCCCAAGTCACCTTCTCCCTGTGAATGGACGACCCAAGATGGCCGGCGACACATGCCAAGAGCCCAGTCCACTGATTCGGGTGGGGTCACCCTCAACTCAACTCGATCGAGGCATGCCAGCTGATCAAGCAAGCATTCGAGCAGGGTTTGATAAGCCTCGAGGGCTTTGGCCTCTCCCAGATCGGCAGCAAGTCGAGTCTTGGCGAAGCCTGGCAAGGGTGCTTTGAGGAGGACTACCCAGGCCGTTGAAAACGATTCCGTCGGAGGAATTCCCCCCATCAGGCAATTTCAGATTGATGGAATTCCAGCCAGTCGTCGAGGTTGTTCAGGTTGATCGCATCACGCGGAGCTTCTGGTCCATCACTCAGACCGTTGGCCTGCAAAATCGCCTGACGCGTCTCGTCAGCGTGAATGTAGCCAGTAATGGCCGCATTGATTGCATTGATGGATTCCTGGTCCAACTTCACCTCTGGTTGTGAGCGTATCCAGGCCTCGAGTTGTGGGTAGGTAGGCTTACTCTGAGCGATGAACTCTAGCGTCGACGCTTTGTCCAAGCCGAGAGCATCAAGTACCATCTGATCGTAACCGCCCCCGCAGCCTGGATAGCCGTCTGCAAGCTTGCCTGCCACTTCTAGAGATACCTTCTGCCAGAATCTTGGAAGATGAAGAACGCCCATAGGACCTGCAACACCTGAACTAATGGTAGGGACTATTTTGCTCATGGGAATAAGGATTAGTTTGGGAGACAATAGTTTGTTTGAAGCGTAGGGTCAACGGGTTTCAAAGTCTCCGACCCAGGAGCAGACATCTCCCACAAACAGCAAGGCTTGGACATTGAGTTGGAGCCAGTTATGACTTGACGCACAGCCATGTCCAGCCAACCTATGAGGGCACTATTTATCCTCATGAAACATTTTGTTGATCCCTTGAAGATTTCAATCATGCGACAGGTCGCCCTGGGCTTGATTGCAGGTCAAACCTTGGTCTGGACTCAGGCCGATTCAGACTGGCCGCAGTGGAGAGGACCCGCTCGAGACGGGCACTCCAGCGACACCGAGCTTCTGGCCTCCTGGCCTGATGGAGGCCCCAAGCAGCTCTGGATCTACCGTGATGCTGGCAAGGGCTATGCCGGACCCGCCATTGTCGCAGGCACGCTTTACACGATGGGCACTCAAGACAATCAATCCACCCTGATCGCTCTGGATGCCAAATCTGGCAAAGGCAAGTGGACCACTAAAATTGGGGACATTCTGGGTAATGGCTGGGGTGATGGACCTCGAGGCACTCCCAGCGTGGATGGCGAACGAGTCTACGCCATGAATGGCGGGGGGGATCTTGTCTGCGCCAAGACCAGTGATGGTTCCATTATATGGCGAAAGTCCATGAAGGAGCTGGGTGGTAATGTGCCGAATTGGGGATACACCGAGTCAGTCCTGGTGGACGGCGAGAAAGTCCTGGCAACACCAGGCGGCGACAAGGGGACCATGGTCGCACTGAACAAAATGACCGGTGAGGTCGTTTGGCAAAGTCAAGATCTCCAGGAAAACGCACACTATTCATCGATCGTACCAGCCACCATTCAGGGTCAATGGCAGTACGTTCAACGAACCGAGAAATCCATCTTCGGTATTCACGCTGAAACAGGTGCGGTTTTGTGGAAGACGGATTTTCCTGGACGCACCGCCGTCATCCCCACACCCATTGTTTACGGCAATCGCGTTTATGTGACCGCTGGTTATGGAACAGGGTGTAAGGCAATCGAAATCATGGCGAACATGGAAGTGAAGGAACTCTACTCCAACCGTCTGATGAAGAATCATCATGGAGGTGCCATCCGAGTGGGAGCTCACGTCTACGGCTACTCCGACGGGGTAGGCTGGCTTTGTCAGGACCTAGAGACCGGAGAAGAGGTTTGGTCCGACAAAGAATCTCTGGGTAAAGGGGCACTTGGCCTTGCGGATGGGAAATTGATTTGTCTGGACGAAGGCAGTGGTAAGGTCATGCTCATTGACGCTTCCCCTGAAGGATTCAAGCCAAGAGGCTCCTTCACGTTGGATCCTCAGTCAGAAATACGAGCCTCACGAGGCAAGATCTGGACCCACCCAGTCGTGGTGGATGGCAAACTCTATCTTCGCGACCAGGATCTGATTTACTGCTACCAGGTCAAATAAGCTGCTATCAAGCGCCTGGCTCCTCCAAAGCTGGACGCCCAGTGCTTCTCGAAAAGGGACCTCCAAACAAGGGGGTCCCTTGTTTTGTCATGGGCTCAAAGGTCCGGGAGCCTGGGTTGCTGAGCAAGTCCCATAGGCCGGCCAGCAGGGTAATCATCGCTCCAATCATCCCTCTAGCTGCATAGCCTCCTGGAGCTTCGAATCGATTGTTTGGCATAGGGTTTGGATGAGTCCAGCAGCAAGGCCAGTCAACGGGAGCCGAACAGGCCCTAAATCCAAACCATGCCACTTCATGAGCTGCTTGGTTGCCGGCAAGTAGCCCGACTGCGCGAGCAGGCCTATCATGTCAGCAGCGGCCTGTTGAAGCTTGCGAGCCAGGGCAAGGTTACCAGCCTCATAAGCTGCAATGAGCTTACGGTAAAGCGGTGCTGCAAAGTTATAACTGCTTCCAATGACCCCGTGTGCTCCAAGGATCATCGCCTGAAGCATGGTTTCGTCTGAACCATAAAACATCTCACATTGCTGATCCCAGCGCTGGAGGCAGCTCAGCAACTCCAGTGGGTTGACTTGGCTGTATTTGATGCCTCGAAAGTTTGGGATGCTCTCCAGGGCAAGCTCAATGAATGCTGCAACCGGTAACTCAACACCCGTCATGCCGGGAATGTGATAATAGTAAACTGGGCAATCTTTTGCACGCCGGGCAATACATTCCACCCATTGAACCAGGGCAGACACATCAGCTGGTTTAAAGAAATAAGGAGCCATGACACCGACAGCACTTGCTCCTTGATCGGCAGCATGGGCGGCCAAGTCCTCCGCATGGGTCAGGCAATTATCCCCGACGTGTATCATCACCTTCAACCCTGCATCCCGGCCAGCTTCCATCCATTGCTCGGTGAGCAAAAAACGTTCAGCAAAAGTCAGTGAGGCGCATTCACCGGTAGTGCCATTGACGAAGACCCCATCCACACCCGATTGCTTGAGATGCTTGGCCATGGGCTGGATCATAGAAAGATTCAGGCCACCGTCGGCTTGAAACGGGGTAAAGGGAGCGGCGATGAGTTGCATGGTCTTGGCTGACAATGAATTGATTTGGGATGAAAGACTGTCGATTCTCAGGGCACGGCCCATAGGTTGCAATCCAGAAATCCTTTCACCGTTGGGCGGGGGCTCGATAAGGACTCCACAGCAGCCGCCCCGCCGTCACGGGATTTCAAACACAGCCATGACAGGCCGATGATCTGAACCCAAGGCCCACATTGGCGAACGCATCACAAAACTCTTTTCGAAACAGAGAAAGCGAAACAAGGATGGAGTCACCAAAATATAATCCAGGCGGGAGTGGCTGTCTTCTGATTGAAAAAAATGTGTCCAAGCCGCATGGATTCGCCCTTGAGACTTAGACCAACCATGCGCTTGACCTGGGACGCCTTCGATTGGGCGTGTGTCCTTCAAAGCATATCTCCCTCGACCAAGGAGACAGGAAAGGGTCCTTGATTTTGGGTCATCATTCAAATCCCCAAGCAGTACCATCCAGGCATCAGGATGTTTTTGATGCGCCTGCTCCATCAATGATTTCAGCAACATGGCTTCGCTGGTTCGAAGATCCCATTGATCGGCATAGTTGACTTGCCTCTTGGACTTGAGGTGGGCTCCCCATAGCTTGAGTTGCTTTCCTTGCTTGAGGGCAAGATCGACTTCCATGAATCCCCTTGAGGGTTTGAAGCCACGGCCATAGAGCACGAAAACGTTGGTGTGATGGTGCCTCACCCTTATGGGTTTAAACTGACTCAGTAGTCCGAGATGGATCGAAGAGCCTGGTGTTTCAAGAAAAACTCGAAACGGGTAATAAAGTCCCTGATCAGTTAACTGACTGCTGAGTGCTTCAAGGGCCTGATGCGAACCGAGTTCCTGGAGCAGGACCACATCAGCCTGCAGGCTTAATAAGGACTGGTGAATGACTTCCCTGCTCCGTGGTGACTTGGGTTGGTAACCCTCATGAGATTGGATTCGGTAATGTTGCAGGTTGTAAGTCGCGAGCGACACTGTCTGCCCCGCCCAGACCTGCTCCATACCAAAGCATAGAAGACACAAGAGCAGGTAATACGCCTGTAAATGCTTGGCACATGGCAAAGCTGCACACAGGGAGACACCCTTGATAGGTTGGCCTGTCGCAGGAAACCAAATTGAAGAGGACCGACGGTTTGGGCTTATTAAATAGGCTGGCATGATCACGCAGTGATCCATGCCGTTGTTCGGCTTGTTACCAAGAGCTCTGCAAAAAGTTAATCCTCAGAGAACAGATATTCAAGATCTGTCGTTGAAAGATTACTGGCAAAACCTTCTTCACCCAGCACATCACTGATGGTTTTGGCCTTGGATTGTTGCAGTTCCCAAATCTTTTCCTCGACGGTTCCTGGTGAAATCAATCGGTAGGCATTCACTGTCTGAGTTTGACCAATACGATGGGACCGATCGATGGCTTGAGCTTCTACGGCTGGATTCCACCACGGATCATAGAGCACCACATAACTAGCGGTGGTCAAATTGAGTCCGGTTCCGGCGGCGCGAAGACTCAAGAGAAACACCGATGGTTCGGTGTCTTCTTGAAAGGCATTCACCACTTCCATGCGATTTTTGGTTTCTCCTGTCAGAAGGTAAGTAGGGATCTCTCGGGCCTGGCACTCCTTGTCCAGTATTTGGAGCATCTGAACAAATTGACTGAAAACAAGGACCTTCTGCCCTTCTGCCATCAATGGCTCCAGTAATTCAAACAAGGTCTCGGTCTTGCCGGAGGTCGCATCATTACCGACCAAAGTAGGATGACAACAAATCTGCCTCAAGCGGGTTAAGGCAGCCAAGACGTGCATTTTACTTTTGGCCAGCCCCTTTTGTTTCATCGCCTTGAACACCTGGTCACGACTTCGGCGCAGTTCGGCTAGGTAAAGCTTGCGCTGGTCATCCAACAGCTCACAGTCACGGCGCTCGTCGATACGCTCCGGCAAATCTTTAGCAACTTGCTGTTTCATGCGACGCAGAAGCAGTGGTCGCAACTTGGCTGAAAGACGTTTTCGAGCAATCCGCTGTGCCGCCTCAGGATTCTCTCCCTTGGGCTCATACAGCTCGTTGAACTGATGCTGGTTACCGAGGTAATCGGGTTGAACAAAATCAACAATGCTCCAGAGATCAAGCAGACGATTCTCTAGAGGTGTGCCGGTCAGGGCCAAGCGTCGACGTGCTTTGAGCTGCTTGACCGATTGAGTGACCTGCGCTGAGGGATTCTTGATGTATTGGGCCTCATCAAGAACGATGGCCCCGAAGTCGAATTTATTTAACTCATCCAAATCCCTCCTGAGGATCGAATAGTTGGTGATGATGATGTCAAAGGAGGGGATCTGTTTGCGTAGGTTATGCCTGGCAGATCCGCTCTCCAGCACCAAAGTACTCAGGTGAGGGGTGAATTTCTCTGCTTCGCGACGCCAGTTGTGAAGGACTGAGGCTGGACAAATGACCAGAAAGGGCTTGCGACGTTTACCTGATTGAGATTGCAGCCAAGCTAACCAGGAAAGGGTCTGAAGTGTTTTGCCCAGGCCCATATCATCAGCCAGAATACCTCCAAGCTTAAGTTTGCTCAGGTGACAGAGAAAGTTGAACCCATCCTTCTGATAAGGTCTTAAATCGGCCGAAACATCCACGGGCAATTCGAAATCAGGAACCCCCTTGAAGTTGGCAAGTTTTTCCTTGAGTGCTCGGACTTTGGCGTTATTGCCAAAATCATTCAGAGCCCCCTCCTCAAGCTGGGATGCGTGAAGGAGTGAAACTTTTTGTGGATCATTGGCCAGGCCATCGACACCGAGTTCAGCCATGGTCTCTTGTGCCTGTTCCACCGCTGTGGTATCCAATTCAACCCAGCCTCCATCAGGCAGTTTGACAAAACGGCCGGTAGCAGTTTGAAGACGTTTCAGGTCCGCCTCACTCAGCATCAGGCCCTCCTGCTCCCAATCCGCTGAAACGGACAACCAGTCAATGCCACTGCCATGCATGACAAGCTTGGGTCGAAGTCGTTTTGACTGGAGAAAAAGACGTTGAAATGCAGTGTTGCCGAGGTATTCGGCTTCCACTGGACGATCTGGCCACACCTGAGACAGACCGATAAGGAAATCCTCATTCGCATCGCCCACCCACAGACCCGGCTCTGGGGTAAACCAATCGAGTCGCCTCAACCATTGGGTGGCATGATCGACTCGCGGGTCATCCAGGATGGCTGCCCGATGGTCTCCATTACTCTCAAGGTCTTCCTGCTGCCATTCATGGCCATTCCACTGCCAGAGACTCTCATCATGCTGACTCAGTGCCTTGAGCCTCAGCCTGACCGTGTCATTTTCTAGAAGAAAGGTGAACTGAGGCTGTGCCTTGTGGGACACACACAGGTCATCCCAAAAATCATCCCCATGATCATCGGAAGCCCTGCGCAGGTGAGCAAGCAAGCGATGACTCAGCTTCTGAACTGGGATGCTATCTTGATTCCCCCACTTGGAGAGTAGCATTTGATGGGGTGGTCTGGAGAGGATGTAGCACCTTGTCTCGACCACCACAAGCATGGGCTCACCCATGAGGTAGCGAGCATTTTGAAAAGCCACTTGTTCACCATCTGGCAAACAAACCATAGGGCTCAAACCCAGGTGATCGTCGCGCTTGACTAAGGTAGGGAGGATATCGGCTACCTGGCCCTCAAAGTTCAAACGATCACTGCTACCATCCAAGACCAGGCGATCAGTCTTTCCCCACCGTGCCAACCAACGCAGTAAATCAGATCCGGAAAGAAGCAGGCACTCAAGCTCATCATCTTCCTCCTGGCATGTTTGGCTCAACCATTCGATAAAGGCCCAGTCTTCGGTTGAAAACAATTCACGCTCGTGGGATGAGCGGGTGGTCAAGTCCTTGATTTCTCCCAGGGATCGAAACTTCTCACCGCTGCGAGGACGCGAAATGGCC
>JALRAZ010000331.1 GCA_023257935.1 Verrucomicrobiota bacterium | reverse complement strand
CTCCATTTGCTCAATGCCAAGGGACTTGGTGAGAAGCTGAGCAACCATCAGGGAAGGGCTGCTGCTTTTGCCAACGATGTGCCCCAAAAGGATGAGGCCAATCTCCGCAGCCTTTACCTGCAGGCTTTCGCGCGACAACCGACACAGCGCGAGCTGGAAGAAGCGATGAACTACCTCCATCGTCCCGGGCGCATGGAACTCAACGAGGCAGGAGAACCCGTACCCATGGCCCCAGAGAAGGCCCGAAGAGAGGCGATTGAGGACTTGATATGGGTCCTGCTCAACACCAAGGAATTTCTCTTCAACCATTAGGAACATGAGGGCTTCTGTGGCAGGCAGGTTTCCAGCAATGCGGGGATGGAAGGCATGGAGTAGTCGACTGGGCCTGATGTCGCTTACCCTCGGCCTCTGCGGATGGACGCAGGCCCAACTCCCCCAGGCGCGATTGGACGCCCTCTTCCCGGCAGGTGGCCAACCCGGTCACGAAGTTGCCCTCACCCTCACCGGAGAACACCTCGATCAACTTTCCGCGCTGATAGCATCCCACCCCGGGATTGAAGGAACCCGTATCGACACCTTCGACGCTTCAAGCTCCCAACCGGGATCCTGGGCCCTGACCGTGAGCAAAGAAGTGCCACCCGGCATCTACGAGGTGCGTACCAAAGGGTATTTCGGGGTTTCCAACCCAAGGGCCTTTGTGGTGGAGGATGGCCTGCACGCCCACAAGGAGGGATCTCCGCTGCAGCCTCATTCAGCCATGCCGCTTGAAGTAGGCACGGCCCTGCATGCGCACACCGATGAACGCTCGGTCGATCATTACCGTATCAGGCTCAAGGCAGGGGTGCACTACCATCTCACCTGCCTTGCCGGTCCGTTGGACTCCCGCCTTCAACCGATCGTCACCTTGATCGACCCCGTCGGCAAGGAAGTGGCGCGCGGCCGACCCGATGGAAGCTTGCAGCATCAGGCTAGCCAGGAGGGCAGCTATCTGATCCGGGTACACGATGCCGAGTATCGAGGCGGTGTCGCCTACTTCTATCGCCTGCGCGTGACCGAGGGATTCGGTGAGGGACAGATCTTGCCAGCGCCAAAGCCTGCCGACGCCCCCATGAGAAACGCCCTACAGCATCCCCTCCCAAAGGATCTGGAGAGACCCCTTCTCCCCTGGAACAGTCTGGGCTTGTCGGTCCACCACGAGGGTGAGATAAACCGCGATGACCGCTCCCCCATGAAACCTCCCCTAGTGATCGCCGGCCAGTGGACAACCCATGGGGAGGAAGACATTTACCCCTTTCATTCGGAAAAGGGAGAGGTTTGGTGGATCGAGATTATTTCTCATCGATTGGGCCATGCCACCAGCCCCACCCTGCGACTGGAGCAAGTTCTGAGCGCATCCGATGCTTCGACTTCCTACAAGACGCTGCAGGCCCTCTATCCGTCTCGAGACGAGCCTCTGGGTCGCCCGCTCTCGTTGACTCATCGCGACATCATCCATCGTTTTGAGGCCCCCGAAGAAGGCACCTATCGCATCGCCACAAGAGACCTGCATCAACACGCCCTGCATCCGGTCTCTCATCCCTATCAGCTGGTGA
>JALRAZ010000276.1 GCA_023257935.1 Verrucomicrobiota bacterium | reverse complement strand
GGGCAGCATCAGCTGCAGGCTGCACTGCGTCGGATCTGGGAACTGATTGCCAGGGTCAACCAATACATCGATCAGACTGCCCCTTTCAAGTTAGCCAAGGATGAGACTCAGGCATCCAGACTGGAGGAAATCCTATACAACTTGGTGGAATCATGCCGCGTGATCGCTGTGCTGCTCCATCCATTTCTCCCTGGGACGGCAAATAAAATCTACCAGCAACTCGCATTGGAAGGTAGCCCAAACCGATTCGAATTTGCTGCCTGGGGCGGTCTACCTTTCGGACATCAGGTGAATAAGCCAATCCCTCTCTTTCCCCGCAAGGATCTGCCAGCCCCGAAGTAGTCAGCCAAGGGAGAATCAGCCTTCATTTTGGCTCATCGAAACCCTCAAGGGGGGAGGCTGAAATCAGCGTGAGGCGCTTGGAAAGTTTCCCGGTCATCCTCAAGTGAGCTTCCAGCTGGTAGCCTTCTGATGACCGACGACCAGTAGATCCCCCTGATCGCTGGTGAAGACGGCCTGGTGCACATACATAGGGGATTCAACCTCTAGAGCTGCCTTCTCTGCCTTGGGTTCGAGCAGGATCAGAAATCCCTTGCTACTACCTCCGGCGGCTACCAGATGAGAGCCCTGAGGGGTGAATTGGAGCCCTTCGATGAGCCCCTTGTGAGCCTCGCTTTCAAAAGTCCCTACCTGCTTGCCGCTTTGTAGCTCGAACCATTCGACCCGCGCCTTGCCACCCAGCCCGTCAACATTCTGGACGTGGCCCATGCCTCCGACAGCCAAAGTGGATTGGTCAGGTGAAAAACATAGGGAGCGGATGCCACCTATGGATCGCAGTCGTTGAACCTCGTCCCAAGTATACATGGTCGAGGCGTGCCAACGCTGCAGTAACTGACCGCTTGAGACTTCCCAAATCAGGATTTCCCCAATGCGGTCTGCCGAGGCAATGAGAGCCCCATCGGGAGAGAAGCAGCAGGTATACAGCATGGATGAAAAGCCCTGCGGGCTTTGCGCAGCATGTCCTTCAAGATTGTGGATAAGCCTCCCGGTTTGGCTGTCCCACAGCCTCAGTTTCATGTCATCCCCAGCTGTGGCCAAGGTCATGCCATCTGGTGAAAGCTGCACATCCCGTATCCATTTTTGATGGGCCTTCTGGCTTGAAATGAGTCTGCCACTTTCGATGCTCCACCGGTTAAGCAAGCCGTCGTAGCTGACGGACCAGAGATGGCCCCGACTGCAAGCCACGCCCGTGACGTAGCTTTGATGGCCTTCCAGCGGCGGGCGGTTTGGTGCTGCCTGCCCAGTGGGGTTGAGGCAATGCACGCGGCCATCTGAACCCCCTGCGTAAAATTCCCCATCACATCCGCTTAGCGAGAAAAGGATTTCTTCTCTTCCGTGTTCACGTTGGAGTTCGAGCTTGGGGCTTGCCATAAGGTGGGGTTCCAGTGTCAGTGATCAGACCATCAACTCAAAACTTGGGTAATGGGCTCGATGCCGTAATTGACCAGTGGTATGGGGCGCTGACCAAATTGATAGTGCTTGGTATGTGAAATGCCAACTGCCTCCAGCATGGTGGCAAATAATTCGCCGGCGCCGACCTCTCCGTCGATCACCTCTTTGCCATCGGGGTCAGTTGCCCCGAAAACGGCACCTTCCTGTACGCCACATCCGGCCATGAGAGCACTCCAAGCTCTTGAAAAATGATCGCGCCCGAGCTGTGCGTTAATCTCTGGGGTGCGACCGAACTCTCCCATGACCACGACCAGAGTTTGGTCGAGCATGCCACGTTGCCTGAGATCATCCAATAGGGCGGCAAGGACTCTGTCGAGCTCAGGAACCATCTCCTGGTGGGTTTCGAAATTCTGACCGTGACTATCCCACCAAGCTCGTCCCACACGGATAAAAGGGACTCCTGCTTCAGCCAGGCGTCTGGCCATCATCATTTGTCGGCCAAACTGACTGGGGCCATAGCGTTCTTGAATGGCCAGGGGTTCCTTTTCGAGGTCGAAGAGGGATTGGCTGCTCATCAGCCCTTGAACCCGCGCATAGGCCGCAGCGTGGCTCTGGACCCATGGCGAGGCGTGTTGCTGTGCGAATTGTTTAGCCAGCAGTGCCTGAAGCTCCGCTCTGGCCTGGTGATCCAAATCTGAAAAACCCTCAAGTTTCTTCAAATTGGGTGGCATCAGGGATTGGTTGAGCTCCATCGGTGCATAGCGAGCCCCCAAAAAACTCGGGGTCAACTTTGAGAAATTCCGGCCTTCGGTTTGCGAGTAGAAGGAAACATAATCCGGGACTGCGCTGTCTGCGCGGGCCAACTCTTTGGCTAGAATGGCCCCGATATCAGGGTAGCGCATGGCTGGTTCATCCTTACGCCCACGCATCATCATCACCGAAGCGGTGTCGTGACCACTGTCCTTGGTATTGAGTGATCGGATAAGGCAAGTTTGGTGCATGCGCCGAGCCATCAGGGGCATGAGCTCAGACACATGTAACCCAGGAATGGAGCTAGGGATGGAGCCGAAGGGTCCTCCAGTGGATCGTCTTGGTTTAGGGTCCCAGGTTTCAAATTGGCTCGCTCCTCCAGCCAGCCAAACCAGGATAACGCTTCGACTCTTTGCCTTGAGTTGTTGCTGAAGTGGTTCCTGATCAAACAGGTGGGCGGCTCCGGCATTGCCAATCAGGCCGCCGGTGCCTGCCAAGCTCACAGCGAGGCTATTCATGAACAGGCGTCGGCTGAGCTGGTGCTCGGTGGTTGGGCAATGGCCAGGAGGATTTCTTGGGGGTTGCATGATCGATTTCAGTGATTGAATCGGTTTTCAGGTCCGGTCGTCATGGACCAGATAATCGTTCTCCAAATGGAGGTCTTATCCGGCCCGGCTTTCTCCAATACATCCAATAAGGCTTGGGTTTCTTCTGTTTTCGGGGAGCGCTGCAGGATGTGCCAGAAAAGGGCTTGGATTGCCTCTTTGTGTGTGGGTATGCCCGCCAACTCTGATGCTAGCGACGAGCCTTTGGGGTGAAGGAGGGATTCAACCGCCGGGTTGTTGCTCATGTGAAGAGACTCTTCGACGGTGAAATGAACCAGGTCCGAGGACCTTTCAAACCATTTAGCGGTTTCACTCTGTTTGGCTAGCACCTTATCCAGAAGCTCCTGATGTTCCTGCGAGTCAGGGCTGATATCCTTCCAGAGAGCCATGCCTGAGGCGGCCATGTGGACGTTGGCTGCGTATTGCTTAGGGGTGAGGGGTCGGATGGTTTTAACAGCAAAACGGCTCGGAGCAGGTCGCTCGGAAGCATGCCACTGACTCGAGCGCTGATAACTTTGAGAGCTGACTAGGGCTCGAATCAAGGCCTTCATGTCGTAATCATGACCTTGGAACCAGCGGGAGAGCCAAATCAGTAGTTCAGGATGGGAAGGCAGGTTGGCCCCATGCATTTGATCCACGGGTTCAACCAGCCCTCTGCCCATAAACTGTTTCCAAAGGCGGTTGACTGCAGACCGGGCAAAATAGCCTCCCTGGTCGTTAGCCAGCGCCTCACGAACCAGTAACCTTCGACGGCTGGCTTCAGGCAGGGTTGCAGGCAATTTTTCCTGTTTGAGCTGTTCGAACGTTTCCTTTTCTGCCTGACGATCGGCATCATTCAGGCTGACCAAGGTGCTTGGATTCAAGGCCGGTCGATCTAGAAACCGAAGATCCGCATCAAGGGTCTCTCCTCGAGTATTCTTATAACTGACCTTGCCCTCGCTTCTCTCTGCTACAAAACCGCCGTTATCGAAGGTGGAGGCAAAGAAGGATTTCATCCCATAGTAACTTGCCTGGGTCCAGTGTGGTACATTGGGATGATCGTGGCATTGGGCGCAACTGATGTTGACCCCGAAGAATTGCATCGCGACGTCGTTGGTGAGGCGGTCCAGGTCACCGACCCGCTGTTTGAGAAATGCCGTCGCACCGGCTGCTGACTCATTTTGGTAATCAGCAAGGATGACTTCCTCATAAAGTTGCCCCCAAGATCGACCCTCTCGCATCAGGAGTGCGAGGTAAGCCCGAAATTCCTGATGGTCCTCTCCCATTAACAGCCAGTTCAGTTCGGTAATCTGATGTTCGATAAATCCCGGGCTTTCCAAGAGTTGGTCCACGATACGGGCCCATTTGTCACCGCTGGAATCAAACAGGTAGGCCCTTAATTCTGCAGGCGTGGGTGGTCGACCGATCAGATCCAAGCAGAGACGCCTAAGCCTGATCGACTCCTCAGCCAGCGGGGCGGGAAATAGATTGTTTTGTTGCAATCCTGCCAGAATAAAGGAATCGATGACCTCCTCTGCAGACTCATCCAACGATGGGAGGGTTGATTCGGAGCTCGCCTCCCACCATGGAAGATTTGCCTCGCTGGATGAGCTGAAGCTTGTATCGGGAAACACAGCCCCCTGGTTGATCCAAGTTTCAAAGTCCCTGATCTGTTGCGCATCAAGCGCCTTCTCAGGGGGCATCTGGATGTCTGGATCCGTGTAGCGAATGGCCTGTATCAACAGGCTTGAGTCGGCGTCTCCTGGAACCAGTGCGGGTCCGGTGTCACCACCTTCGAGAAGATGCTCCCGTTTTGTCAGATACAAACCTCCTTTGGATTTGCTGCGTGCCTCCGAGTGGCAATCATGGCAAGCACTCACCAGCACGGGACGGATGCGTGACTCGAAGAAGTTTTCGGCCTCAGAAGCTAGCGAAGTGAGGCTCATGTCAGAAGCCAGCCACCCAAAGATAACGGCATAAAATCCCCAGCCCATCCTGGGCTGTTTTCCATGCCCTGTCGACCCAAGGTGGGATGAGACCATGCTGGAAAGGACCTTCATGCTGAATCCCATTATCTTAGTCTTCTTGCCCCTCTGGACAAGCTCAAACGAACCCAGCCTTTGGATGCATCCCCAATTCACCAGGCTACCTAGCCAAGGCCATTACCAAGCACCTGGTCCTTCTCCATGGTTGCATTCAGGCGGAGGATTGGGTTTGCTTAATCACCTTGAATTCACTGAAGTCCCAAACGCGTCCTTCCAAGCTAAAAACCCTTCTTATCCTGGGGCGCATTTCTAACCTTCCCACCGTATGGTCCAACCTGATTCTGGGCTGGTTGATGGGGCATGCCGAACCTTCTTGGCCGATTCTGGGCTGGTTGTGCCTCGGGGGAAGCTTGGCCTATGTAGGCGGCATGTACCTCAACGATGCTATGGATGTGTCCTTTGACCGGAGCTTTCGTCCTGAGCGCCCCATTCCCGCCGGAGCCATCTCATTGCTCGCAGTGCATTGTCTTGGGTGGGGACAATTGCTCCTGGGTGCTTGGTTCCTCTGGGCGATTGCCAAGGTTGAGCTGCTGCCAATTATGGGCCTGATGCTTAGCGTGGTGACCTACAATGCCCTGCATAAGCATATTGCCTTCTCACCCGTTCTCATGGCGGCGTGTCGGTTTTTCTTGGTGTTGATTGGTTTCGATGCGGGGGAGGGAAGTGCCTGGTGGGGAGGAGCACTGTGGCCAGCTTTGGCGCTGGCAGCCTACATTGTAGGCCTGACCTATGTGGCCAAACGCGAGTCAGCAGGTGGTGCGATTGCCTGGTGGCCTTGTTTGTTTCTCTATTTTCCCGTGCTCATGGCCTGCCTCATGCACCATCCATCGCTT
Organism: Verrucomicrobiota bacterium; assembly: GCA_023257935.1. Classification (GTDB taxonomy): domain Bacteria; phylum Verrucomicrobiota; class Verrucomicrobiia; order Limisphaerales; family AAA164-E04; genus UBA7971. Next base: position 8,131 of record JALRAZ010000276.1, on the reverse strand, counting down.
TGGCCGGCAATGATCCTACCCTCGTTGCTATTTCTCGCGTGGACTTTATGGTGTCTGCGCCATGTCTTTTGGGGAGGGCAGGTTCACATCGGGCGGGCGGTTTCAGGTTTGCTGGCGGGTATGCCGATGGTTGACATGCTCTTTATGGCGACCCAGGAAATGGTCTGGTTGCTTGCCACCGGTGGGTGCTTTTTGGCGGCGCGTCTTTTTCAGCGTTTCATACCCGCAACATGAATCACACCTCAGGACATCACTGGCCACCTTTAGCTTTTTGATCCAGCTCTTCGAGTTTAAGACGAACGCTGACGATGTAGGGTGACTCTCCCTCTTCCCAGTGACCATAGGTTGTGGTGACAAGGGTGCCATCTGGCAGGAGTTCTACCCCAGGATAAGCGCAATCTGCAGCTTTGGTATTATCCATCAGCCTCACCCGATACTGCCCTTCCTTCCCCTCCTTGATATCCTCATAAGTTCCTACCCAAGCAACCCAATCGCCCTTGGTGGAGGATTCGTGGGTGGTGTCCCGGAAGGAAATGAAAAGGCGACCATCTGGCATCTGAACCCCAGTATGCCGGTCACCGGTGAGCGATGCAGGGAGTTCCCTGGGTTCGCTCCATGATTTGGCTTCATCGTGGCTGAAAATCACATGAGCATTGCGCTTTCTTCTGTTTTCACGCAGCAGCACTGCCATTTCTGAGCCATCTGGCGATCGGATCAACCCTGGTTCACAAAGATGCACCTCAGACGAGCTGTAAATCGCTTTGGGATACGACCAACTCAAGCCTCCGTTTTGGGAGAAAGTCTGATATAGGGTCATGGTGGGATCTCGTTGCCCTTGCTCGGTAAAAAAACGGCCGTCGTCGTGAAACATGGCTAGGTAATGCCCGGGACCCGTTTTCAGAGGGACCAGGCAGCCCATGACCACGATGCCACCCCAATCGCCCGCTGGTTCAAGCTCGCTCCAATTCATCCCATCATCATCGCTGACCGCAAGGCGGGCCGGGTAGAGCCCGGACCACATGATGATCCTTTTTTTTCCCTCTGCATCGATCACGCGATGAAGTGTGGGGACCTCTTGCGATGTGGCCCATGAATCGGGAGTGGGTAACCTTTCTGACCAGGTCTTGCCTCCATCGGTACTGCGTTTGTAGACGATCGCCCCCCGCCCATGTCCCTTGGGGTAAACGCAGAGCATCGTCTGACCATCTTCCAGGAGGCAGGTGGTCGGGTGGCCCAGGTATTGCCCCGCCTCACGATCCACGACCACTTGGCGATGACTCTCCTGTGCCAGGTCAATCACCGGCAAGGTATATCCCCGCGTCATCGGTTCGGCTCCAAGCAGGCTGGTTAAAGTCAGGCAGATTGAGAGGATACCCCTCAGAACATAATGTCTCGCAAAGTGCCGAGGCTGTATCGCAAACCGTGGTGTCGAGCAATGGGAATGGTATGGCATGGTGAAGGCAGTCATCCTAAGTGCCTCCTACGATAATCCAACCCTTTTCCTCTTTCGCTCTTGGTGCCTGCGAGCGGCAGGGGGGAGGGGAATGATGTTTGATTGACGAGCTGGGTCCTAGCACCCTGATGGGATGATCCGGTGCCATGCGTCCCACGTGGCGACAAGATTTCATCATCCCGTGGCAGCGCGCACGATTTTAGAATCAATGATAGTAGACCCGATGCAGGGTCAGCCCGCATGCAGGAGCATTCATACCACTCTGGGAGCGGTTTTTGGACCGGAGGATTGTTGGGATCATGCTTGGTTCCCACTTGCCTTTGCCAACGGCAATGAGGGTGCCAGCGATGCCTCGGCACATCTTGTAAAGAAAACCGCTGCCCTCTAGCAGGATTATTACGTTTTCGGCCTGACACCGAACCTCACAGCGGAAAAGCGTGCGGACGGTGCTTTCGTAGCCATAATCCCGATTTGAGGCAACCGATCGAAAATCGTGCGTGCCTACAAATTGGGCTGCCGCCTCCTGCATCGCTGGGCGATTAAGCTTTACTGGAACGTGCCATGCCAGGCCGTTCAAAAGGGGATTCATGGCCGGATGGTTCCAGATGCGATAGCGATATTGCTTCCTGCGAGCATCATACCGGGCGTGAAAGCCCAGTGGGACGCGAGTCGCTCGCACCACGCGCACATCGTGAGGCAAGTGCGCATTCATGGCTAAACGCAATTTTTCTGGCGGCATACCAAGCCCTTGGCGAGGTATTTCTATATGTGCGACCATGCCTAGGGCGTGGACTCCCGTATCGGTGCGGCTGCAGCCACAGAGCCGGCTGGCTTGTGGGCAAAACCGGTGTAGAGCCTCTTCGACCACGCTCTGGATACCCAAGCCTGTCTTCTGGGCTTGCCAGCCCTGATAGGCAGCGCCGTGGTAGGAGATGATTAATTTGAGTTTGACTAGGCTAACGCTCAATAGGTAGCGATTTACACTTTTCTTTGGCTGCAAGAAAGGTAAAACGGGCCCATGCATGATTTCCTCCCAATCCGCTCTTTTCACCTCTTTTCCTGTGTGATGGTTTACCTGCTCGGACTCCCAGTTCAAATGGGAGGGCAGGAGAGCGGGGAGGTCGGAGCCAGGGCCCGTATCAAAGCTTCCATGCGTTTCCATGCTTCCTTTGACCGAGGTATGGAAGCTGAGCTTGCCCAGGGAGATCCCTCGATTTATACCCGCACAAGCACCCAGCCAGAGGAGACGGTTCGTCGAGGCCTGCATACGCAAGGTAAGACCAACTGGTCGGCTCAAGGCGGCGTGCAGGGCGGAGCAGCCCTGCATTTTACCGATCGTGATGCCGCCTGGATTTTCTATCGAGGGGAACAGAATGTGGCTTACAAGAAGAGTGACTGGGAAGGAACAATTTCACTCTGGCTGAGACTGGATCCAGAGGAGGATCTGGCTCCAGGCTATGCCGACCCACTACAGTTGACCACTCGGGCGTGGAACGATGCAGCCTTTTTTGTGGATTTTAATCAGGACGGTAACCCACGTGACTTTCGCCTGGGTGCCTTTGCCGATCTACAAGTTTGGAACCCTGAAAACAAGGATTTGGCCGAATCAGAGCGCCCTCTGCTGCCTGTGAAGGCGCCACCCTTTTCGCGAGATGCATGGACCCATGTCTGCTTTACTTGGTCGGATTTCAATTCAGGTAACCGCGGAGCTATCGCTCGACTCTACCTCAATGGCAAGGATCAGGGACAGATCACTGGTTGGGATCAACGCTTTACCTGGAAGCCGGAGGAAGCCATGCGTCTCTACCTCGGCCTCAACTACATTGGTTGGCTCGATGAGGTCAGCTCCTTTGACCGCTGCCTTGATGCGACTGAGAGTGAATGGGGTTTTCGCAACCCAGGTAAGCTCCTGCCCTGAATGGGGGATAAGCCTTTTCAAGGTTCTTTGCGGGGGCGCTTACTGTAGGTTTCGTACAATCGCGTGTGTCGGCTTTCCAAGGAGCTGGCTGTACCCTTGATCCACATGTGGGTTACCTTGGATCGTATGTCCAGTAGGGGGCCATCGGTGATGATGATGGAAGCTTCCTTGCCTGATTCCAGCGAACCGAGCCGATCAGCCACCCCAAGCAACTGGGCAGGATAAAGGGTGATCCCCTTGATGGCTTCTTCCCTAGGTAAGCCAAATGCCATGGCTTGCGCGGCCGCATAGGGGAGGTTTCTGAGGGCTGAGGCGGCAAAGCGATCTGATCCCTCACTGAAAGTGACCTGAACTCCAGCACGGTGCAGCACCGAAGGGGCAGTAAATTGGACATCATAGCTGGCGGTATCCTGATGAGGCAGGGTGAAGGTGTGCTCATAGATCACCGGGATCTTTAGTTCGGCCAGCTCATCGGCAAGCATCCAGGCATCTCGCCCACCCACGAGTATCACCCGTGTTGATTGGGAGCGGGCCCAGTCTAGCAATGAGCGAATTTGACGGCGTTCATTGGCATGGACAAATAATGGGAGCTCACCCTCGACCCAAGCTGACATGGCCTCCCAGCCAGGGATGCGGGTGGGGGAGGCATCGTGATCCACCGCCTTGGCATACGCCCTGGCTGCATCGAAGAATTCGGTGATTGCCATGACTTCTTTTTGATGGTTTTTCCGCTGATCCTCGGGGCTTTTCCAGCTCGAAGGATCTTGTAGGAGTGCCTTGGGAGTGTGTCGGATGGTGGCATCTGGCCAGAAGAGGTGGTATCCTGTGGTCGGTTTGACTAACAGCTCCTCAAGGGTCCAACCCTGCAGCTGGATCAAGCCTGATTGCCCACTGAGCTTGCCTCCCAATGGGATGGGCTGAGCATGAGTGATCCCGTTGGCTCTGGCGACAGGCAGGAGTTCAGAGGAGGGGTTCACCGCTCTCCAGGACAGGACCTCAGGTGTCCAGTCACCCACTTCGGTGGTATCCAAGGTGGCTCGAACCGAATTGATTTCAAGCAGTCCCAGGGTAGTGGTCATGGCAATCATCCCAGGGTAGGCATGCAAGCCCTCCAGAACGATGGTCTGGTCAGCAGGTAAGTTGATATCCTGAGCCACCATCGCGATCCGCTCATCGATAATGAGCATATCACCGCGTTCGATGATGGGATGATTGACAGGATGCAGGGTCGCGTCTTTCAGGAGAAGGGTGGCTGCCTGCGGCTGCAGGCATGTCCAGCCCAGGATCAAGGCTAAGAGGCGAAGTAGCAGTTGGGTCGGTGTCATGGTTTTTGAATAGTGGGGGTCGATGAATCCCGATTTTGTTTGAAAGCCTTAATCATCGCAGTGGAGGATCCTTCCTTCGTCCTGCTTTTCTAGAGCCGGCAGGAAGAAGAGGTCAAAGGATGATGCGTCATGCTCATCCTTGTCGGGGCTGGAGGATGTGGCCGAGCCCTTTCCTTGTGCTTTGGCGACAAGGGCCGCCTTTTCCCGTGCTTTGGCCAGGGTACGATCCCTGTCCTCATGACGATCGAAATACCTGACTCCTTCAATCCAGGTCTCAAGACAAATGGTTGAGGTATCCAAAGGGGACCCAGACCATAGGACAAAGTCGGCATGCTTCCCTGCCTCCAGCGAACCAACCCAACGATCGATGCGGAGCTGCTGAGCCGGGTAGAGGGTGACAAAGCAAAGGGCCTCCTCGGGTGGCGTATCGCCATATTTGACCGCCTTGGCTGCCTCAAGATAAAGGCGTCTGGCAAGGTCGCTGTCATCGGAATTAAATGAAACAAGTGCACCGCGTTGATGCATGAGGCTGCCGGCATATGGGATGGCATCAAGCACTTCAAACTTATAGGCCCACCAATCTGAAAAGCAGGAAGCGCCTGCTCCATGCGCTGCGATTTCATCGGCCACCTTGTAGCCTTCGAGCACATGCTGAAGCGTGCCGACTTGGATGCCGAATTGCTCCATGACTCGCAAGAAGACCAGGATTTCATCCTGGCGGTATGAGTGGCAATGGATCAGCCGTTCCCCCTCAAGTATCTCCACCAGGGCCTCTAGCTCCAGATCTATTCGGGGGCGTTTTGGATTGGAACCATCGTGGAAAGCCTGCCATGTCTGTTGATAGGCAAGGGCGGCAGTGAATCGGTTTTCATAAAACACAGGCACCCCCATCCTTGACTGAGGGAACCGGGTGGTACGGGCCTCTCCCCAGTTGGATTGCTTGACGTTCTCTCCCAGGGCAAACTTGATGCCCGCAGGGGCCTCAGCAAAAATCATGGCATCAGGGCCTGCTCCCCAACGGAGTTTGATCACCGCATTCTGACCCCCAATAGGGTTGGCCGATCCATGCAGAAGGTTGGCTGTGGTCAGGCCTCCAGCCAATTGGTAGTAAAGGTTGTCGGTTTCTGAATTCACCACGTCTGAAACCCGCACCATGGCAGTTGAAGGCATGGTGCCTTCATTGACGCCCCCCATGATCATGCTGTGCGAGTGAGCGTCGATCAGCCCAGGAGTCAGGTGCTTGCCTTGCGCATCGATGATGACACAGCTTCCAAGATCATCCGGTGGCAGTGTGAGGCTTTGGCCGACTTCAAGGATGTGACCATGCTGAATGAGGATGTCCGCATCTTGCAAAATCCCTTGAGGGCCGCAGGTCCAGATGGTGGCATGCCTGATGAGCAGCGTATCGGGGCCCTGGCTCGAAGGGCGATCCTGCAGGGGAGAGCGGGCAAGTCGACGATGGGTTTTGTCCTGCGTGGGATTCTCACTTGGAGCAAGCGGCTTCATGTCCTCAGCAGTGGGTTCCTCCATCTCCACCGTGTTTTGATCCTCACCTTTTGCCTGCTCCTTGGTGGCATCAGCATGGTCATGAGCGTAGCGTCGCCCAAGCACCCATGTGGCTTCAATGCGTGCCTCGGGATCAAAATAATCACCCTCGACCACAATCAGGTTGGCGAGTTTACCCGGCGAGAGCGTGCCCATGCTTTCGGAGAGTTGGCATAGCTCGGCTGGGATGGTGGTCAGTCCCGCCAGTGCTGCACCACGGTCCAGGCCTCGGTCAATAGCCTGGTTGACCCGCTTTCGGAATGCTTTGCGATCGTGCAGACCATGCAGACTCAAGGCCACCCGTTTTCCCATCGCGACAAGGAGAGAAGGGTTTTCTGGAGCCCAGTCCCACTGACGTAGGAGATCCAGGCTCACCGCATCCCAGTCAGCCTTTTCTTTCAAAGAGGGAGCTTGGGGGAAATTGACTGGGACAATCCATGGAGCATCCAGCTGCTTGATCAGATCAGGACGTCGCCATTCTTGACCACTGGCTACCATAATGGGTTTGAGGTCAAAATCGCGAGCAATCTGATGGCTGCGATGGGCCATCAGCACGCTGCCAGGCTCGATCACCACCCTCTTTCTTCCTTGCAATACAGGCACAAGGGCTTCCATGGAGGAATCGAAACCCTCGGCATGGGGCGATTGCATGTGGTGCTGGGTATCCAGAAGGCTCTGGCGTATCAGGCTAAGGGTCCCCATCAAAGAACGAGGATACTCATCAGGCGAGCTGGCCGAAGCGTCCAGAGCCAAGTGCTGCATCGATTGACCACGAACCACCAGGCGGTTAGGCGAAGTGTCACCAGTCAGGCTCACTGCGCCACTTCCTCGCCATATTCCTTTGGAGGGACTTAGGTGAATGGCCGTGAAGCCAAGCTCACGCCAGGCCCGGCGCTCATCAGCTTCAAGAGACCACTCATCGAGCACATGGTAATCGGCTCGCAGGGTGTGATAGTTGCCACCTGGCCCCTTGTCGCCAGGATCTAGTTCATCACCTGTCATGCCATGGAAGTTCCAGTGTCCTGTCGCTTGATGAGAGGCTGAATCATGAAAAAGCGTGCGTGTTGTTTTCGGAGCTTGGCCCTCGGTGGCCATCAGCACGTAGGGATCAATGAAGCCAGGATAGAGGGTCTTTCCCTTCATGTCCCACACCCTTGCGCCTTCAGGAGGCAGGAGGTTTGACTCAGCCATGAGAACCCGTTCGCCTTTCAGCACTAGGGTGGCATTGGTGAGGGTGAGGGAAGGGGAGACGATAAGCCTAGCGCCAACCAAGGCGTGGTAGTCCACTGGGAGAGGGTCATGGCCAGGTGGCTGAATATCCTGTCCCAGCACTCGGAAGGCTACCAAGCAAGCTACAGCAAGGTAGGTCGCCTTCAGCGGGTTGCGTGCGCATGGGGTCTGTTTGGAAAAGCAAAGCATGTCAGGTATCAAGGTGAACCGGAATCGTAGTCAACCCATTGGGTAATCACCATCCCAAATTGAGCTGTATCGCTTCAGTCAAGAGTGCTCGCCTAAAAAATGCCTCGCCACCCATTTTTTTGCCCTCTCCGACTGTTCATCGGAAAGCATTTTACGGGCCTTGCGGATGATTTTCATGGCCTCCTCTTTGGTTAAGGATCCAGTCTGGTAATCCAGCAACACCTTGCAGGCAAACTGGCGACAAACCCTCGGCCGGTAATCATAGATTTGACAGCAACGGCCTTTGAGAGCTCGGCATGGCTGCAAAAGCAGATGCCCAGTCAAATCACCTTCTTCCACCTCCAGTCCTAGGCATTCCATATTGTCAGCTTCAACCCTGTTGCTCAGTTCCACATCAGCAAAGAGCGAGCCATCGCAACAAAGGCCACAGGCTAGGCAAAGAGCCGAGTCATCCTTTTTGCTCGTGGTATT
>JALRAZ010000257.1 GCA_023257935.1 Verrucomicrobiota bacterium | reverse complement strand
CTCCCAGCAAAAACCAGCACGAGTATGTCCCTGAAAACCAAGTTCTAGCCACTCCAGATGCGATAGGATGACTTCGATCACACAAAAATTTGGACGACCTGATTCACTGGCCTCCATGGAAGGCTTTTGGTCCATCCATTCAGCCGGTAAGTTTGGGGAGGGCTTTGCCGCGGGGGAGCCTGGAGCCCGCGGTGCCATGTAACAACGCCGCCCCAACACCCATAGGTGTTCCCACAAATCATCAGCCATTGCATCATCTGAGTGAAGCACGGCTTGGCCTCTTGCCCGAATTTGTATTTTTTGAGCAGGGTGATAAAACAGGGCACTCACTCGTGGGTCTTGTTTTAGTTCCTTAACCTTGGTCGATCGGATGTCGCTATGAAATCGAATGCAGCGACGTTTTCTGTCGAAGGCACGCAACACAACCGTTCGTGTGGCTGGATTGCCTTCAAGACTCAAGGTGGAAAAGGCTAAGGTATGCATCGCATCGTTGCGATCCTGGGCCCCGTGCTCAAGGGCGACCATCATTCGTTCCCATACTTTTTGCAAGGGCTCATCCATGTGTTTGGATTTTGCCGCAGGAAATGGGCCACATCAAGAACTGGAGATTTATCATCGGCGTGATATACCTTGGTGATTGTGTGGATGGCATGAGGGTCCTAGGCTCGAGAGGTGAGCATTCAGCTTCAGATCCATCCTTCAGCTTTTCCCCAAAGTCAGCGAGAACACTGGTTTGAGTCCCTGAAACGTCAAGTGGTTCCCGCCCAGTGTCTCTATGAATCCATCGGGCAAGCTTCAAGGTGGCTTGCTTACGCCAAGGCTTGGTCACCCATCCACCGCGGTAAGGATTATCAGGGGGTTTATGATCGAGCCTACGCCGCTGCTTGGGGGTGTATGGATCGCCGAGCTTTTGATTATCTGGCCCTAGGCTGTGGGGATGGCTACAAAGATGCCAGTTTTTTCAATCACCAAGCAGCCAGGGCTTTGAATGGGTATCTTGGCCTAGCAGAGATTAGCCCTTCACTCCTTATTGAGGCATCTCAAAAACTGGCTTCATTTCAACCTGAAGCTTGGGTGGTTGATCTCGCCTCGGCCCCTGAGGCTTTTTTTCGTCCCTCAAATCCAGATAATCCTCGGCGCTTGATTTCGTGTATGGGGATGTTGCCGACTCTTGGGTATCAAGTTCTGCTCCCTTATCTGAGTCGACAAATGGGTCCTGAGGATTGGCTGTTGGTCTCGGCAAACCTGACCCCGTCTAAGGACCCTGAGTCCTGTCAGGCAATCCTGACTCAGTATGACAATGACCTAGCCATGGAATGGTACAGGGGCTTCCTCCTTGAGTTGGGCTTACCCAGGGATTCTTTTGCGTGCCAAGCGAGCACCCATGCCATGGAGCCTGTCACCGACGGTGGGTTCAGGATTCAGATTAAGGCTCGCTTGAAACAAGACCATTGCCTGAGCTTTTATGGGCATCGTCTTGAGTGGTTAGCCCATACAACCCTGGATCTTTTCCGTTCCGAGCGACACACCACCCAGGGCCTCAGACAACTATTCCATCAGCATGGTCTTGCTTGCCATGAATCCTTTCAATCCGAGGATGGTGAAGAAGCAGTCTATTTACTAAAACGGGCAAGCGCCTGAGGTGATCTTGAAAGCGATCTATATCCTGTCAGGGATGTTGGGTAGGCTAACTGGGTGACCATCAAACCCGCTCTCTTGCTGGTGGATCATTTTTTGGCCCCATCTTTGGTTCATGCATGATCTCGGATGCTTCAAGGCACCATCGGGATGGTTCAATCCCAAGGAGAAGAGGAACGTGGAAGCCATAGCAAAAATGACACTTTTTTGGTCAGCATGTGGGGTAACCAATCGGGCACACCTTTCGACTACCAGGACGAAACTTAAAAAGAGGTGAGGCATGATGCCCCACCTCTTTTGGGTTTCGGTCAAATGATTGAACGATTGTGTTATCGGGTGACTCGGAAAAACCTTTCCTGATCTTCTGTCGATGCCTTGTAAGGGCTGGAGGCCCCTTGGACAGGTGACCATGGACCCTGAACTGCTGTCGATGATTCAAGGGTCCCGTCTCCATCCCAGGTTATTTCAAGGCTTAAGCCCTGACGGGTGAAGGCAAGGACGGCTGGTTCCGAAGGCCCAGTGCTCCTTTGGCCGCCAATCAGGTAGCGACCGTAACCGTAGATGCCTGAAGCCCAAAGAACTTCTGATTGTCCCGCTTTCATGCCCTCGAGCACATTGACTTCAACCCCTCCCAATGTGCCGTGAAAGGTGCTGTAGGCATCTCCCTGGAGTTCTTCAGTTTCCCTGACCTCCAAGGTATGACTGCCCAGTAAATCTCCGCTGTGTGTATGCAGTCCAAGAAAACCCGGCCTGGCAGGAACCCGATTGACTGCCGCACTGTTCCAGCTGGGCGTGCTGTAAGTCACAAGGTAACCGAGTGAGGTGTCACTATCGATATCACTGATGAATTCTGTCACGTAATCATTTTCCGCATCGGCGTTGGGGTCCTTTTCGGCTCGGAAGGTAGGGTCATTTTCAAAGGCAAAAAAACCAAGATCGTCACCCACTCGGCGAACAAAGGTGGTATCGGTACCGTTGCTTGCCCCGGGGTATAGGCTGGCATACACCCAGTCGGCCTCCTCATCATCGGCGACTCGGCCCGAAATGAAGGAGCTAGCTCCTCCCCCAGCCTGGATATCGTTGGTGAGTTCAAATTTGTCGAACACCTTGCCATCGCTGGTGGCTAAGATGTGATAGCCCTGATTGGGCCTCCATGTCTTGCCGCCCGCCAGAATCAGGGTATCGACGCCACTTCCCTGAACTCGAATGTTTTCCCAGCGCCATTGGTGCCAGTTGGCTGAATCGTCGTTGACTTGAGTGTAGGCAACACTGGGTGCGCCAAAACTTCCCGACCCATCGGGTGCATACCTCAGAATCTTGTTTTTATAACCGACGTAAATCACGCCATCATCGGCGATACCAAAATTAAAATAGTAGTCCAGTTGAGTACCACCGGCGGCCAGAAAATCAGCATCCAAAGCAACCGGATTGAAGCCGACTTCGAGCGCAACACCCATGGGTTCCCCTGAATCGGGATCAATCCAAATAAGGGAACGATCTGGAAAGCTGGCTGCGATGGCCGCGTCATGATTGGGATCGTTTTCATCGATCCCATTTTCACGTATCGCAAGCATGAGGCGAGTGGCATCGTATCGATGCAGCCCCCCATAAGTATCGATCGTAGAGGAACCATTATAGGTATCATCCACTCCAGCCGGTGTGCCCTGAGCCTTGAGAATGGGAAGCGGTGTGGGCTGGTTGAAAAGATGCTCAAAGACTGGATCAATTGGAGGGCCGTCGATTAGATAGCGCCCATAACCATAGATTCCCGAAGCCCATAACACTTCAGATTGTCCTGCCTTCATGCCCTCAAGGATATTGACCTCAACCCCGCCAAGCGTACCGTGCCAGGCACTTGAGCTTTCGCCTTGTATTTCCTCCGATTCGCGAACTTCGAGGGTGTGGCTGCCAAGCACATCGCCATCATGGGTGTGAATGCCGAGGAACCCTGGGCGCGCAGGTAAGCGATTGACTCCCCCGCTGTTCCAGCTAGGGGTGCTGTAGGTAATGATGTAGCCTAAGGAAGTATCTCCATCGATATCGCTGATGAATTCGGTGACGTAGTCGGTCTCAGGATTGGCATTAGGATCCTTGCCAGGGCGAAATGTACCATCATTCTCGAAGGCAAAGAACCCGAGGTCATCACCTACTCGGCGAACAAACGTGGTATCGGTGCCATTGCTAGCTCCAGGATAGAGGCTGGCATACACCCAGTCCGCTTCTTCGTCATCTGCGACTTTGCCCGAAATGAATGAACTGGCACCTCCTCCTGCTTGGACATCGTTGAAGAGCTCGAATTTGTCGAACACTTTGCCATCGTTGGTTCCGAGGATATGGTAGCCTTGGTTGGGTCTCCATGTCTTGCCTCCAGCCAGGATGAGGGTTTCGGCTCCGCTACCTTGAATACGGATATTTTCCCACCGCCACTGATGCCAATTTGCTGAATCATCATTGACTTGAGTGTAAGCAGTACTGGGTGCTCCGAACCCGCCTTGGCCATTGGGTTCATACCTCAGGATCTTGTTTTTGTAACCGACGAAGACGGCGCCATCGACTGAGACGGCAAAAGTGAAATAGTAATCCAACTGGGTGCCGCCGGCAGCCAGGAAATCTGCGTCCAGGGGCACTGGGCTGAAACCGACCTCGATGGCAACACCCGTGGGCTGACCCGAATCAGGATCAATCCATAGGATGGAACGGTCTGGGAATTCAGCTGCCATGGCTTGGTCGTGATTGGGGTCGGTTTCGTCGATACCATTTTCTCGGATGCCCAGCATGAGGCGTGTGGCATCGTATCGATGCAGGCCTCCATAGCTGTCGAGGGTAGAAGACCCATCATAAAGGTCATCAACCCCTGGAGGGGTTCCTTGAGCCTTGAGGATGGGAAGCGGCGTGGATTGGTTGAATAAATGCTCAAAGACTGGATTGAACCATTGAGCTTGGAGCGGTGGGGCGATCAAGGCGATACCCAGAAGCCCTATGCAAAGGGAATAGGTAGCATGGAGAGAACGATTCATGGTCAATAGAGGTTTTAGTGAGATGTATGCGTTTCATACCCCTTCTGGCAGCATCGGTGACACTTATAAATGGCTGCCGATGGCAAGAGGCGGATCTGAATAACAAGACTTTGACCTATTTCAGAGGTGCGTCAAGATTGCAACCCTTCCCATCCAGCCCTGGGTTTGGCTCCTCGGCCAGGACGGGAGTTTGGTTTTTGTCTGTAGGGTGGTTAAGCCGACCCCAAACAAGACCCACCTTGCTTGATCCTGTCTTTTCAGACCCTGAATGCCTCTCTATGATTCATGCATGGTTGCCAACTTCGTTCGATTCAAGCCCTGGTCCACCATGGGTTGCTGCATGGTGTGGCTTGCGGCCATGAGTTCTCCGCTTGGCTTGTGTGCGAGTTTGGAAAATCTCTCCTGCCCAGCTGATCGGATCACCGTTGAAATTGAGATCCCCCAACCAGGCCGATCGGATTCACCAACCTGGTCTCTTGAGTTCATGAACCATCCACTTCTGGAGCGATGTGAACTTTCATTAAATGTTCACGGAAGAGGCAATGTGCTGGCCGGAGCAAAGTGGTTGGCCACTGAGCGAAGCGAGCATCGCGAACGCATTCCAGTACTTTTTGGCAAATCAGCTGAAACCACCAATCACTTCCGTGAATCTGTGTTGAGTTTTTTGAGCGAGGATGGGTATCGCATCCAGCTGCGGTTTCGATGTTATCCCGACGCCATTGCCTTTCGATATGAACTGCTGGCTGCCCCGACGCAAAACCATCTCGTCATTGCTGATGAAGCCACCTCATTCCACATTGTGGGCCAACCCAAAGCCATGGTCCAATACCTGGAAAACCATCGCACTTCTCATGAGCACGAAGTCGCCACGCTGCCCCTAGGGCAGGTCAAACACCAGGCCCTGTTAGACCTTCCCTTAACCCTGCAGTGGCCGGATGGAATCACCGCGGTGCTGACGGAGGCAGCGTTGAGGAATTATGCAGGTATGGCCCTTTCACGCGAAGGGGATGTTGGGGCAAATAATCGTTTGCGTGCACGACTGACTCCCCGTCCCGACGGGAACAAGGTTGTGGCGAGCTTACCTCTCCTTTCGCCCTGGCGGGTTCTCTTGGTGGGGGAGCGTGCCGGGGCCCTGCTAGAATCCAACACCCTATACTGCCTTAATGAACCTTCAGTCCTGGAGGACATTTCATGGATCAAGCCAGACAAGCTGACCTTTCACTGGTGGAATGGTGATGTTTTCGATGGTATCCCTGGTGACTCACCGCTTTCGATTGAAATGGCTCGACGTTACATCGATTTTTGCGCGGACCAGGGTCTCAATATACACGCTATTTCCTCCACCCAAGCCCCCACTTCCCCTTGGTATCATCAAGTCAAGCCAGGGGTGGCTCCAGGGCCTGAAACCGATGTGACGCGGCCTCGGGAATCGTTTGATCTGGAGGCAATACGTGCGTATGCCGATCTTAAGGGAATCCGTCTTTGGACCTGGGTCCACCAAGATGCCCTGCGCGGACGAGTCGAAGAGGCTTTTGCTGCTTTTGAGAAAATGGGATGGCAGGGGATGATGGTCGATTTTTTTGATCATGATGATCAGGATCATGTCCTGTTTGCCGAGGAGATCCTTGCCGCTGCAGCCAGGCATCACATCCTCATTCACTTTCATGGCATTTGGAAACCAACCGGTCTGCGAAGGACCTATCCCAATCTCATGAATCACGAAGGAGCCCTGAATCTTGAATACCTCAAATGGAGTGATCGCTGCACTCCAACCCACAACCTTCACATGGCCTTCACTCGTTTGATGGCAGGGCCGATGGATTATCATTTGGGAGGGTTCAGGGCGGTTACTGCAGATGCCTTCGAGGCACGTCAGGTGGCACCCTTAGTGTTAGGGACGCGCTGTCACATGCTCGCTATGTATGTGTGTTTCGATAACCCAGCTCCGATGGTTGCTGATTACCCCCAGGCCTATCTCAACCAACCTGGATTTGATTTCCTGATGGCTATCCCGACCTGGTGGGATGAAACACGTGTGCTGCATGATGAGCTTGGGGAATGCCTGGTGATGGCCCGCCGACGAGACAGGACTTGGTATCTGGGAGGTATGTGCGGCGAGCGATCACACGAACTGTCACTAGATCTATCAAATCTCCTTGATGGAAAAGGCCAACTTGAATTGTGGGAGGATGTGGCTGCTCGATTTCCCAATCGCTTGTCCCAACGAAAACTGGAAGTGAGCCCGGATCAACCCCTGACCCTCCACCTCGAGCCAGGGGGCGGTGTGGTGGGACGTTTGAATCAGGCTCCGAGTCCTACTCCTTGAATGAAGCGTTCGATTACCCGCATGCAAGATCCGATACTCAAGCTGCCCCGTCATACTCTCCTTGCACATTCAGCGCGATATTTGGGTGTGTTGCTGGCAAGCCTTCTTTGCTCGCTGAATATCCAAGCCCTTGAACCGAAGAAGGTTCTTGGCTTTGGAGACATGCTTGAGCCGCAACCCTATCAGGTGTTTCAGCGTGATCGAATCGATTCAGGGCCAATACGTATCAGAGCTTGCCTGCCTACAATGGACCAGAGCATATCGAGTATGGAATGGTCTTGGGTGGCTGATGGCGTTGCCTCGGCCTGGTTCCCACTTGCTGTTCAGTGGGATGATACCTGCTTTCAGGCTCAGGTACGTTTGCCTGCTGGGGGTTGGTACACCCTTCGCTTGCGGGACAGAGATGACCGGGCCAAGACCCATGAAATCAAATATATCGGAGTGGGTGAGGTGTTTGTGGTAGCTGGTCAGTCGAATGCTGCCAATCATGGCGAAGCCATCATGGAGCCTCGCTCAGACCGAGTGGTCTCTCTCAGTCAGGATGGCTGGCAACCAGCCAAGGATCCGCAACCGGGTGCCAGTGGTCGTCGAGGCAGCTTCATGCCGACGCTGGGAGACAAATTAGTCGATGCCCTTGGGGTGCCTATTGGTTTTGTTGCCTGCGGTCTGGGTGCTACCAGTGTGAGAGAATGGCTTCCAGCTGGTGACACGTTTGATCGCCCCCCAACACTGGAAGGGAGAGTCAAACATCTGGATGATGGCCGATGGATGAGTGGTGGCGAAGCATTCGATCACTTCATGCACCGAGTCGATGCTCTTGGCATCGAGGGGTTTCGTGCGGTGCTATGGCATCAGGGTGAGAGTGATGCCAATCAGCGTGATCCAGGCAGGACCCTACCCGGAGAAGATTACGCTAAGATGTTAAGTCGAATCATCTCGGCCACTCGGGCCCAGCTTGGATGGGAGGTGCCCTGGTTCGTGGCCCAGACAAGCTACCATGTTCCTGGGGATGAGGCCTCTCAGGATATACGCAGGGCCCAGGCATCCATGTGGAAGCCTGGGTTGGCCTTACAGGGACCCGATACCGACGCCCTGAAGGGAATGCTCAGGGAATCTTATGGACAAGGGGTTCATTTCAGCCGTGAAGGGCTTATCGCCCATGGGCAGGCCTGGGCCCATTGTCTGCTTCCCTGGCTGACCCGTGCGACTGATCAGCCAAGCTCTCCTTGAGTTCCCGATTCCAGGGAATTCAAATCAACCCTTAAAATGCTTGCTTTGCTTGCAGGCTCTGGAATCAAACCACTAGCTAGAGTGAAGGTGGGTTTGTCTCGACCTACCCTAATTTGGTGGGGTCGCCCTGAAAAAACCCTGGGATGAAGGACCCCCCCATCACAGCGCAGGGTGTAGAGGATTTCTCCAGTGCCCTCCTCTAAAACCTGAACCACGTGGTTCTGGCCATCCAGGAATTGAACAGAGGGCAGGTAGCCGGCTGTCTTGCGTCCATCATTGGCCTTGCGATCAATGGTGATTGGCCATCCTGGAAATTGCGCTTGGTCGCCCTGCTCTACCTCGGAGAATCGAGGCCAGCACTCAAAAGTGATTTGCTGGGTTCGCTTGTTGAAACGAGCAATACCAAACCCATCGGCTCTTTTTCGCTCATCGGCGGTATTCTCTGGGTTAGCGTAGGCGAGCATGGAGAGCTTGTTGCCAAGACCATCGGTAAAATCTCCCGTCCAGGGTAGGGGACTTTCTGGGACTGGGTTGGGGCCAGGTTGTTCATTCTCTGGATGCCACCATCTTCCATAAATGGTGTTTACCAGTGCTGGACCGGTGAATCCGTAGGGGCCGTCTCCGAACTCCTTGATCCCATGTTTGACGACTACGGCAAGATGCTGGTCGCCACAAAGATGAACGGCTTGGGCTCGTCGCATGAGGGAAAGGGCTCGTCGGCTTGGGGTCTGAGGCCAACCATTGCAGTCCAGATCGGCCAGCAGTCGGTTGCTTGGGTTACCGTGAAGATGGACTGCACCGCAGAAAGCTGTCTGGGACAGCACCGCTTTCATCACGCTTCCAGTCCAGTCAGCTGACCAGTTTTCCAAAAAGCGCTCCTGCCTTGGGCCCAAGAGTTGTAGGCCAGGCAAATCGATTGTCTTGGGGTCATAGGATGGGTCGTTGATATGGTCCGGCCGGGGTCCCATTTTGGGTATTTTCCCAGCTGGGCCAGTCTTGAATTTACGGTCTTCCAGAATGGCAAAATCAATCCCTCCCACATTGAGCCGGGTAAAATAGACCCCAATGTCGCGATGGATCGGAGCTGGATCAACAGGATCAGGAAGGTTCCAGGTCTGCTGGCGTTGGACTTGATTCACGTAAGCAACCGGGTAGCGATAGCCTCCGTCGGCATCGCCCGGAATGGTCGATCGCTTGCCATTTTCACCCCAGACATTCGGATGCCCCACATCATGGTCATCGGGGATGGACACGGTGGGGCGATCGCGGATGATATCACGATACTGCAGCCCAAATTCGATCCAGCCTGCTGTATGTTCTGTATGTCGATAGGTTTGATCCCCGCCAAAAAACAACAGGTCTGGATCGAGTTGACGCAGGTTGTTGACGATTTCATGACGTGGTCCGGTGGTTCGGCTGGAATTGCATGAAAGGTTTGCAACCACGATTTCTTCCTTGGATGCTGGATCCTTTCGAATCAGGCCCTCGAAGCTTGCCTTGTCGCCATGTCGCACCCGATAGGCTACCTCCTGAGTGTTGTCCCAGTCTTCAAGACGGAAATGGGCATCCCACCCTGGATACATGACTTCAGCCTGAGCCACCTCTTGCCATGACTGACCCGCATATTTCAGCTCAAGCCTTGCCAGGCGTGGCTCCTCTGGTAGCAGGGGAAAGAGTTGAGCCGTCAATTTGAGGACGCCAGCCTGATGGGTGTAGAGAGCAAAGACCACCACCTCTTCCCTGGGGACGTTCAAATTGGGCGGGGCAGCTTTTTGGCCGTTTTTCAGCGGGGTTTTCTGATTGGCTGGGCGGGTCCACCATGATCCGGTACTGAGGGATTCCAGGTTGGGGAAGTCCTCTCCAAAAGGTTTGGATTTTTCGGCTGCCGCCAAATTGTGGGATGAAGCGCTCAGTGCTCCAATGCCTAAGGCGGTTGATTGAATAGCTTTTCTGCGGTTGATCTTCATGGTTTGGGGCGATTGATCTAAGACACTAAGGAACAAGGTGTGTCGGGAACAGGCCAAAAGTCTGATCGAAATGGGCTAGCTGCTGCTTTGGCTGGGGTTGGGTTGAGGCTATGCACAGGCTTTGGGATCTTGCCTTTTTCTGACACATGGGCAGCATGCAGCCATGCTAGCCAAATCTCCAAAATTTCTTGCTCACCTTGCTAACTGCCTGGCCGTTCTCGTGATGATGCACCTGATCGCAGAGAGCATGGCTGCTGACCCGCAATCCGAGTTGGTTGAGGATGCCTCCAAACCGGTCTTTTCCTCGCCTGTGTTGGACCTAGGTCTGGTGGTCGGAGACCTGGAGGTTTCAGCAACGTTTTATCGGGATGCGCTGGGTTGTCGAGAAGTCCAAGGGTTTACGGCGAATGGATCCTTCGCTGCCTCCATTGGGCTGGTGGATCACATGGATGTCACTGCCAGGGTGTTTCTGCTTGGTGAAGGGCCCAGTCAAAGCCGCATCAAGATGATGAGTTTTCCTCAGGCCCACGCCAGCAAATCGGACCAGCGCTTCATTCATTCAACCCTTGGCTTCAGTTATCTGACCCTGCATGTCTTGGATCTAGATGCTTCGATGAAGCGTTTGAAAGCCTCCAAGGTCTCCTTTGAAGGTAAGACCCCAGTGTCCCTCGGTGGCGGAAATGCCCTGCTCGTAATCAGAGATCCCGATGGTAATTTCATTGAATTGATCGGTCCCAGTAAAACGGTGATTCCCCCCACCGCTGAGCCTTGAGGCTAGTTAAGTCCAAAAGAATCAAAAAGGCCTCCCTCTCGCTATGCGAAAGGGAGGCCTTCAAAGCACTCCTTTCAGAGAAAAGAATCCGTCCTCTTGAGGAGATTGGATTCTTTAAACGCTGAGTCAGCTAATGACTTTAACGTTTTCGGCAATAGGACCTTTGCGTCCCTCACCAATCTCAA
>JALRAZ010000172.1 GCA_023257935.1 Verrucomicrobiota bacterium | reverse complement strand
GGACCCCTTCCTGGACCCTTCTGAGCACCGGATGGGTGTGCGGGCTGATGGCCTTTTTTGTTTGGCTGCTTGAGATCAAGCAATGGCGCCGGCTGGCCTTTCCCCTCATCGTGGCTGGTCTGAACCCGATCACCCTTTATGTCCTCTGGCAGTTAAGCGCCGGTTTCATTCGATCCAACTTGACACGCCATCTTCACCCAGATCTGTTTCTTCTGCTGGGTCCCGCATATGAGACCATGCTGCAACGAGGCAGCGTGTTGCTGGTGATCTGGTTGATTCTGCTGTGGATGTATCGCCAGAGGTGCTTCATCCGCATCTGAAACATGAGTGCAAAGACACCGGGATGGATCAAGGGTTGGGCACGCCCTTATACTTGAGGTTTCTCGGACCAAAGTCACTGTTGTTCACCCCATCTTGATTGGTTAGCGGAGGAGGGGTCAGCCCACTGGCTACCATCACTTGATGGATAGCATCGATGGTTTCAAATGAGGGTTTAAAATTACCCGGACGGAAGCCTTCGGCAATCAGAAGGGGTGTCCATCCATGCTTGTCGGGTTGATTCCAGATATCGATACGAGCGCCGTGATCGGCTAGGAATGTCACGACCTTGGGCAGGTTCTTGTAGGCTGCAGCGTGCATGGCGGTTTCACCATTGGCGTCCACAGCGTTGATGTCCTCGCCGATCGAGATCAACCAATCAAGCACCTCCAACACTTCCGGCTCCGTGCCGGCCACTTCCCCTGCTGCCAGGGTGCCCAGACCCGCCGCAGCAATCAGCGGCGTCACTCGATCGACAGTCAAGATGGAGGGATCAGCGCCCAGTGCATGCAGGCGTTTGAGCAGAGGCAGGTCAGCCGTACGAGCCGCTAGGAGAAAGGGCGTTGCTCCGGTCTTGTTCAAAGCCCCCAGACCCGCTCCTGCCTTGGGGTGAGGTAGGTTCACCTCAGCACCCAGCTCCACCAGCTGATGCACGAAATCGAGTGAAGTCAGGCTACCAGTGGTGTCGGGAGGGGGCATGCCATTAACGCCTTCACCATGATCGGGCTTGCGCACCCAGCTGATGGCATGCAAGGCAGCGTATCCTGCTGAAGTGTCATTGGGGCGTGCCCCAGCCTCAACCAGTGCGATGGCCATCTCAAAGTGACCATTTTCAACCGCCATCAGGAGCGGAGTCATCCCCCTAGGGACGCTGCGGCCATTCCGTTTTTCAGGTGACATGGTTTCATTCACATCCACACCCGCCTCAAGTAGCACGCGCACCACATCCATCTTTCCCTCGCGAATGGCAAAGGCAAAAGGGGTAAAGCCACCTTGGAGTGATTGACGAAAATCCGCGCCTTGCCCCACCATCCAGGAGACCACCTCAGCATGACCATGGGCTGCAGCCCACATCAAGGCTGTCTGGCCTCGATCCTCCTGATCATCGAGGTCAGCCCCTCGCTCGTGCAGAGCCCGCACCGCTTCCAGCGAACCCGAGCGTGCCGCAGCCATCAAGGGTGTCTGACCACCGACCTGGCGGGCATCAGGATCGGCTCCAGCTGCCAACAGCTGCCTTGCCATGGAACCGTCTCCATTGCGGCAGGCAAGCCAAAGCGCACTGACACCATAGCGATTGATAGCCGTCACATTGGCATGGGCCTGGAGCAAATACTCTACCGAAATTGAATCCCCATCCAATGCAGCCTGATGCAGCGCGGTGCTTCCATCGGGTTGCAGATCATTGGGGTCAGCGCCCGCTTCCAATAGAGCCTTAAGACGAGGATGATCATGATTTCGAACCGCATCAAACAATGGAGCAGCTCCCTCCACGACCATGATCGAGATCCACAAGGCGAGGCAAAGCGCTTTCATCACACCGAGAGTGGGAAAAGATCCTCCAACTTGCCGTCACTGTCAGCAAAGGTATCAAGCCTGACCCCCACACGATCCAGAAGGCTGAGATGCAGGTTGGCAAGGGGGGTGGGTTGGGCATACCGAATATGTCGATTGCCTCGCATGCCCGTAGCGGCACCACCTGCTACCAATGTGGGGAGGTTGGTATGATCATGAATGTTAGGGTTACCAATCCCACTACCGTAGAGCAGCAAAGTGCTATCCAGTAGGGACCCATCACCGTCGGGCGTGGCCCGAAGCTTTTGGACATACTCCGAGAATAAAGAAACGTGAAACTGGTTGATCTTGGCCATGCGAGCGATCTTGTCAGGATCGTTCCCGTGGTGTGAGA
>JALRAZ010000123.1 GCA_023257935.1 Verrucomicrobiota bacterium | reverse complement strand
AGTCGCTCCTTGATTGAATCGGTGATCACCGATCTGGAGCTCAACCAAGATGAGGCCTTCATGAATGCTGAGAACATCGTGGATGCAGTGCGTGGCTGCATCACCGTTTCCCCGGTGCGCTTGAGCCGCCTAGTCGAGGTCAGCGTGGAGCACCCCTCTCCCCTGCAAGCGGCAGCGATCGCCAACACTCTGATGGGCAACTTTCTGACTCGAAATATGGATAAGAAAAGAGAACGTGCTTTTGAGTCTTACCAATGGTTGCAGACCGAGGTCAATCAGCTGGCAGACGATGTCCGGGCGACACGCAAGGCGGTATTTCAGTTTCGTGAGGACAATCAAATGCCTTCTCTGGAGGATAGTCAGAACACCCTTAGCCAGGCTTTGTTCCTTGCCAGTGATAACTTTCAAAAAGCCTCTGATGAGGCTGTTCAAGCTCAGAAGGTGGTTGAAACGGTCGATAGCCTGGTCGCAGAAGCCCAGTCACAAGGTAATGAACTGGATTTGTCGGTTTTGCCCTACATCCAGAACTCGCCAATCATTCAGCAACTTCGAGTCAGCCTGGCCGATGCTGAAGCCCAGCTGGCTTCCCTGCAAGTCAAGTATCTGGACAAATGGCCGGCTGTGATTGTTGCCAAGGAGCAGATTCGCAAGCTGACCGACGAAATCCAGCTGCAGGCACGTCAGGAATTCAAGATCCTCAGGGAACAGGCCCGGTTTGCCAAAGAGAAAGCAGATCGAGCCCGACAAACCTATGAGGAATCCCAGCTAGCGATGAATCGCCTCAACGAGCTCAAGGTTGAATATGATAACTTGGTCATGGAAAAGCAGCAGAGTGAAGAACTTTACACTGCCATGCTTGCCAAGACCAAGGAGATGGACCTCAACACCAAGGACATGCTGCAGAATCTCGAAGTGGTGGATGAGGCGTATGAGCCCTTCAATCCGATCAAACCCCGCAAAGCCCTCACCCTGCTGCTGGGGCTGGTGGGCGGACTGGGCCTTGGATTTGCCTTTGCGTTTTTTGCTAATTATCTGGATGATTCGGTCAAAACCCAGGACGATATCGAGAGCTACCTCAAACTCAACTTCTTGGGTTACATTCCCAACATCAAGACCAATTCCTTGGTTGAGCGCGACTTACAGGCTCACTTGCACCCGCAGTCCAACCCGGCGGAAGGTTTCCGTACTGTTCGGGCAGCGGTTTCCTTGGTGCATAAATCAGATAAGTTCAAGGTCATGTCCCTGACCAGCACCATCCCTTCTGAAGGCAAATCGCTGGTTGCTTCGAACCTGGCTATTGTCACCGCTCAGACCGGAGTCAAGACCCTGTTGATCGACGCTGACCTCCGACGCCCTTCCATGCACAAGGCTTTCCAGATGCAGAGCCCGGTAGGATTGACTGCCTTCCTCACGAGCCAGGTGACGGATCCCTCTGAAATCATTCAGACCACTGAAGTGCCCAACCTTGACCTGATTTGCTGTGGGGCCGTTCCCAATAATCCTTCCGAACTGGTAGGCTCCAAGCGAATGGGAGAACTACTCGATGGCTTACGTGATCGTTATGATCGCATCTTTGTCGATTGCCCTCCTGTGTCTGCGGTCAGTGATCCACTGATGATTGGAGCTCGCACCGATGGGATGGTGTTTGTGTCCAAGTTCAACAAGGTGCGTCGTGAACACGCCCGCAAAACCGTGCAGCGCATTCAAGATGCAGGGATTTATATCTTGGGAACGGTGATCAATGATATCGATTTTGAAGGTAAGGACTCCTACTATTACTCCTATTATTACTACCAGAATCGCTACTACGCGTCCTACTACAGCAATGAGAAAAAGCTCACCAGTAAGAAAGGCGAGGGTGCTGAAGAGGCTGCGATAGGTTCCATCAGTGACAAGTCAGATGGAAAAAAAGGGAGCGGGCCATCGATGGCTTAGTGGTCGTGCTCGGTCTCTTGCCGCATGGTAGCCTCATAGTTGGGCTTCTCATAGTTAAGCTTGCCGTTGGCTGAAGGGGACCTTCGCAGTGATTACCCTAGCCAAGCTTGGGTTTTGGGCCTTGGGTGAGTGACCATCCACCTTAGCTTTCGTCACAGCTTGCTCGCGACTTAGTTGGCTGTCCCGTTCAAATCATTTGGGATCAGCCAAAGCACGTGCGATGGTAGAAAGATTATGGCCTAGCCACCCCTCATAGGTTCCTAAGTCATAGGACCTTCCTGCGTGAGTTCCCATCTTACCAGATTCACCTAAAGCATCTGAAAAAAGTTCACCGCCCACCTTGACCCCTGCGTCCTCGCTAATCCGGCGAATGAGGCTTGGGGAAACACTCGATTCGACAAACACCGCTGGG
>JALRAZ010000117.1 GCA_023257935.1 Verrucomicrobiota bacterium | reverse complement strand
ACAACTAAAAAGCCATCAAAACATCAAATTTTGACACTTCATCGTTAAAATCAAAGAAACCATCAAACCTTTTGAGCTGAAAGAACCGGTTGCGAAAATCGAGAAATCGAATATGTTATACGATTGTCGTTATGCCCTCTCAGCCCATGATCGACCCCATGCGGGCCGGTAATGAGGGGGTTGATTAGTCCGCATGGTGTGGATCCGTGTAGGGAGTCGTCATGGGTAAGTTGTAACATTAGCTGTTTATGTCATGGGGTTTACGCATTGGAATCAAGGGCAGTGCCGCGAGGAATTGTCGTCACTGAACGCATCGAACTTGTTTATGTCTGAGAGTAATTGGTCTCCTAATACGGATGTCTATGAGCAGGAGGGTGGTTTGGTCATCCGAGTTGAAATCGCTGGGATGCGGCGGGAAGACCTGCAGCTCAAAGCGGAAGGAAACCTGCTCAGGATCAGTGGGATGAGACCCGATCAATCTCGCCCCTCACGCAGTAAGTTTTTGTTGATGGAGGTGCATTTCGGTTATTTCGAAACTTCCATCGAATTACCATCCGGCTATGACCTAGATGAGGCTCGCGCCCTTTATGAAAACGGCTTCCTCATGATTGAAGTCCCTTCGGCATCGGGCGCTTCGACCAAACACATCCAGATTGAATCGATTGCTGGGCAATAGCCAAACCGGTTTGCCGGTGCCCGGTCACTGAACAGGAATCATTGGATGGCTCCTAGCCCTTGTCGCGGAGCTCTTTCGATGCATTCCCAGCTGCATCGTTTCGCCAATCCTGTCTCCGATCAGCCTTCTTTGATGGACTCAACCAGTGCCATCAGGGCCTTGCCGTAATCCACGAAACTTTCGTAGATCTCCTCATCGCTGGCTTTGACTGAATCATCATGGAAAACCACGGCCAGATGGGGTTCGATTGAAATCCCCTGATCGTAACCTGATGTGATGGCGTCGGTGAGGATGCGCCGAACGGCTCCATCACCCTTGCCAGGAAGGGTGTAGTCCGCATCATTCTTGGCAGGATCCCAGATGGCGTCTTTGACATGGATGTGAACCGTATGCTCCTTCAAGTGAGTCCAGAATTCCCAAGGATCTTGTTTTGGTTGAGGGGCGGGTTTGCTGCGATCGTCGTTGAAGACTGGATTGGCTGTGTCAAAAACCCATTTCAAGCCTGGTACGTTTTCCAGCAGTTTGAGCGCATGCTGCCAGCTCATGCCGCCATAGTTCATGCAGTTTTCGTGAACCGGTGTCAGGCCGGCATCCAAAAATCGGCGGGTGATCTCTCGTAGCCGATGAAAGCGTTCAGCTTCCATTTGATCGGCACCCTCTCTGACCGCATAGCTCATGATACGCACATATTGGGTGCCAAGACGCTGCATTCTGGGAATGGCACGCTCGACTTCTGAGAGATCGAAGGGATCATCGATACGCTTACCCCAGTTGGCAATGGTGGAGCCAAAGCAGTAAACACCGACTCCTGCATCCTTGAGCTTTTCTTCAACCACATCAAAGGCTGCATCAGGGATATCGTGTAGGTTGGCTTTGGGAAAGCCGGTTACTTCAACTGATCTGGCTTCGATTGTTTCCCAGCCCAATTCCTTGACTGCTTTGATTTGGGTGTCGATATGGGCACCTGCTTCGTCGGTAATGCCGGTAAAAATCATGGATATTTGTGGGTTTTCAGGCCTTAACCTGAGGATGATGGGGTTTGTTGGCGGCAGGTGCCTGGTTGTGAGGCACCTTGGTATTGGCGTAAACCTCAACCAGAGGTAGTTGAGTCTTGATGGATGTGAGCTGAATGATGCCGTCCTCTCCTTCGACAGTCTTGAGCATCCAGGAACCATTGGGTTGCCGGGTGTAATGATCGGCCAATCTCGTCTCCTGTGAGACAAGGATGTAGTCTGAAAGTGATTCCAGTTGGCGGTAGTGCCAAAACTTGCCGCCTCGATCCCAAGCCGCTGTCTGATCGGAAAGCACTTCGATGAGGACTTTTGGATTCAGTAGTGTATCCTGATTCCCATCTTCAAATGCCGCTGCCCCCTGCACGATGGTGACATCAGGGTGGGCATAAAGACTTGTGGTAGCCACTTTCAAACGCATACCGCTATTGAGTACATGACTCTCGCTGTTTTTGAGTCGATGCCGCAATTCGCCGGCGATATTGGTTGCCAGAAGCCAATGCAGATGGGAGCCGCCAGCAATCGCGTAGACACCTCCATCGAGCCATTCAGCTCGAAGACCGGTGTGTCGTTCCATAGCGACAAATTCCTCGGCAGACATTTTGGTTTTTAGGTCAGGAGTCATAGGGATTCTAGCTGTCTAATCGATAGATCTCATCATGGCAGCGTGCCGCGGGCATAATCGAGTCAAATTCAGTATCTTTTGTGCGGCAGTGATGTGGTTGCCTGTGCCAACCAACCTGTTTTCAGCGGTTGAAGGAGCTAGCAAAGTCCTCACCCGAGATTTCAACCACTTTCTTTTCATGAGTTGAATTGGCGATGAGCTGCTGGAGTTTGTCCTCGAAGGCCTTGCTATCCATGGGCATGTCGATGGATTGATCAACCAGAGAGGAATAAAGCAGGACATTCGCCAGTTCCACCGAGTGGATGCCCTCCTTACCGGGGGCAATGAGCGGGCTACCATCAAGGATGGCCTCAACAAAATTCCGCATCAGGATGGCATGGGGGAGGGTGGCGTTGCCAAAAGGAATGGTGACATCCCAGACCTCAGGTTTTGAAAAGCCGATGGAAGAGGTTCTGCTGTGCTCCAGCATGCAGGATTCGTTTCGGGTAAAGGCAATCCTGTCATTCTCAAGCACCACTTTACCCCGAGTGCCCGCTAACTCCAGGCGATTGCTTCCTGGTGCCTCACCCGTGGAGGAGATGAATACTCCAGTAGCGCCGTTGGGGTATTCCAAATAGGCGGTGACATTGTCCTCCACTTCAATGTCGTGAAATCTTCCTAGCTGGGCAAAGCCTCGGACTCGTTTTGGCATACCAATCATCCATTGCAGGGCATCGAGTTGATGGAGGCACTGGTTGAGCAGGACCCCGCCGCCCTCGCCTTTCCAGGTGGCACGCCAGCCACCCGAGGCATAGTAAGCTTCAGTGCGATACCAGTCAGTGATGATCCAGTTCATGCGAACAATCTCACCCAGTTCACCCGATGCAATCAATTGCTTGAGCTTGAGGTATCGAGGCTCGGTACGGAGTTGAAACATGCCTCCAAAAATGATTTCCGGATGTTTTTCGGCAACAGCTATCAATCGTTCGGCATCCGCCTTGTGGGCGGAAATGGGCTTTTCCACCATCAAGTGGATGCCCTGCTCGATCGCTGCTATGCCCAGTGAGGTATGCTGGTAATGGGGTGTAGCGATCAGGATGGCATCAATGGAGCCGCTACGGATCATGGCTTCGGCGTCGCTGAAAATCTGAACCTTGTCCTCATAGGATGTCAGCTTGTGAGGTGAGGTGCTGCAGACGGCCGTCAGTTCCGCCCTAGCGACTTCCCCCTTCATTAGGTAATTGGCATGGTATTGGCCCATGTTGCCCATGCCGGCTATGCCTATGCGCACTTTGTCCATTGTTTATCTCCTTTATATCCTACTTGTCGGTTGAGTAGACATTTTTGGCGTGGTTCAGTTTGGGGGCAAGTTCTTTATCATTCTCAAGGACTCAACATGGGACCCTAACTTGATGATCCCCCAATGAGCCATACCCACGATATGCCTATTTTCAGATTTCAGCATTGACAGGAGCATGCCTATTAATCATGTTTTTTCGCTCTTATCGTAACACGACGTTTTAATCGTGACGAAAGTCAGTCTAGAGAGGATGTGAATATCATTGAGCGAAGTTAAAATCAAAAAAGGTGAATCCGTTGATAAAGCCCTGCGTCGTTTGAAGAAAAAACTCGACCGCGAGGGTACCCTCAAGCAGGTACGCAACAACCGCCACTTCGAGAAACCATGCGAGCGCAAGCGCCGCAAGATGAAAGTCTCAAAGTTCTCTCAGATGCTGGCTACTCGATACGCAGATTATTGATCTGTGTGTCTACAGACTGTGTCTTACTTTCAGCCGAGGTCCAACACGGGCCTCGGTTTTTTTTGCCCTTTGACCCCTTGACCTTCTGACCCTGTGACTTCGGATCAATCACTGCCCATCGAAGAGCTGAGACCTTTGCTCAAGGAAGCACTGAGTGTTCATTCCCGACTCATCATCTCTGCTCCCACCGGATCGGGCAAGAGTACCCAAATACCCCAGATGATGCTGGATGATGGGGCCCTTGGTGATGGCGAAGTGGTGGTGCTTCAGCCACGTAGGCTGGCTGCCAGGATGCTGGCCCAGCGCGTGGCTCAAGAGCGTGGGGTAAGCCTTGGAGGAGAAGTCGGCTACCAGATTCGGTTTGAGAAACAAATCTCCGACCAAACCCGAATCCGTTTCGTGACCGAGGGGATCCTGTTGCGCCAGCTGATACAGGATCCTTCTCTTAAAGGGATCAGTGCGATCATCTTCGATGAGTTCCATGAACGACATCTCTATGGAGATATTACCTTGGGCAGGGCGCTGGATTTGCAAGCTGGTTGCAGACCTGATTTGAAACTGGTGGTCATGTCCGCCACCCTTGAGGCTGAGCGTCTGAAGGAATACCTCAACCCCTGTGCCGACCTTGTTTCAAAGGGGCGTACTTTTCCTGTCGATGTGAAGCACCTGACTGCCTCAGAAGTCGATGAACGAATGCCCATCTGGGATCAGGCTGCCAATGCCTTCAGTCGTTACATCCAAGCAGGGGGCAAGGGAGATGTGCTTATCTTCATGCCAGGAGCTTATGAGATTGATAAGACACTTCAGGCTCTTCGGCATGAGTCCGCAGTCAAAGGCCATATCCTCTTGCCGCTGCACGGTGAATTGCCCAACTCGCAGCAGGATCTGGCAGTTTCAGTGCACCCACAACCCAAGGTGGTGGTGGCTACCAACGTGGCTGAAACATCCCTGACCATTCAGGGAATCGAATTGGTTATTGATAGCGGTTTAGCCCGCATCGCTCGTTACGACCCCTACCGTGGCATGAATACCCTGTTGATTGAAAAAATCAGTCAGGCCTCGGCAGATCAGCGGGCAGGGCGTGCTGGCCGGACGCGCCCTGGGACATGTGTGCGTCTCTGGACAGAAAGAGAACATGATCATCGCCCTG
Organism: Verrucomicrobiota bacterium; assembly: GCA_023257935.1. Lineage (GTDB taxonomy): Bacteria > Verrucomicrobiota > Verrucomicrobiia > Limisphaerales > AAA164-E04 > UBA7971. The sequence goes on along the minus strand of JALRAZ010000117.1, from coordinate 27,538 downwards.
CAGCGGAATTACCTGAAGTCAGGCGACTGGACTTGGCGGAAGTGCTCCTCAGCTTAAAAGCAGCAGGTGTGGAGTCGCTTGATGCTTTTCGCTGGCTTGAACCACCCGATGAACAGCGACTCCGCGATGCGCTCAACTTGCTCAAAGATCTGGGTGCATTGGATCCGGAGGAAACCATCACCGAGCTCGGCCGACAGATGTTGGCTTTCCCGCTCCATCCTCGTTATGGCCGCATGTTACTGGCTGCCCAACAGCTGGGCTGTGTTTATCAGGCCGCTCTCATTGCTGCGCTTACCCAAGGCAGGGACCTTTTGATCAGAAAACTGGACCGATCAACGCGCGAGCGCCGGGAGGATCTGCTTGGCGAACAGACGGTATCAGACTTTTTCCTTCTGATGCGCGCGTGGAGCTATGCCAGTCAGAATCAATTCAACCTTTCTGCCTGCAAGGCCCTTGGAATCCATGCTCAGGCTGCTCGAGCCGTCAAGCCCTTGCTGCAGCACTTCCTTCGGATCGCAAGCAAGGAGGGGCTTGATGTGGAGCCGCGCGTTGTCGATGACGCACTCATTCAAAAGTGTCTGCTTTTGGGTTTTTCCGATCGACTGGCGATACGCCTAGACCGAGGCACCCTGCGATGCGAACTGGTCCACGGCCGCCGTGGGGATTTGGCTCGCGAAAGCGTGGTGCATGGAGCTGAGCTGTTTGTGGCAGCGGAGATCAGAGAAATTGGTCGTCATGATGGTGAAGTGCAGACACTGCTTTCTTTAGCAACCCAAGTTGATATCAATTGGTTGCATGAGTTTTTTCCTGATGACTTTCAAACCTCCGCGGTGGTGCTTTGGGAACCTTCCATACGGCGGGTGGTGGCCGCCCAGCAGGAGACTTTCCGTGGCTTGATGTTATCAGCCAAACGTCTTGAACCCCCTCCCGAAGCGGAAGCGGCCGCGCTTTTGGCCAGCAAGGTTGACGAAGGCGAGTTGACGCTCAAATGCTGGGATCACCGCGTGGAACAATGGGTTCTGCGCCTTAATTGGTTGTCGCAGACCTGCCCTGAGTTGGAACTTCCCATTTTGGATGATGCAGGGCGTCGCTCGATTTTGGAATCAATCTGTCTGGGGGGCTTTGGCTACAAAGATATCAAAGAGCGCCCGGTCATGCCCTGGCTCAAACAGTGGCTCAATCCAGCGCAGCAGTTGTTACTCGACAAGCATGCCCCAGAGAAAATAACTCTGCCCAGTGGCAAGGCCCCCAAACTGACCTACAGTGCCGAAGCTTCGCCCTATATTTCCATGCGTATTCAAGAATTATACGAGGTGGATACACTCCCGAGGCTTGCCATGCAGAAAGTGGGGTTGACCGTGCATATTCTGGCTCCCAACATGCGACCCGTTCAAATCACCCAGGATTTAGCCGGTTTCTGGAAAGAACACTATCCTGCTATCAAGCGCGAATTGCAACGCCGATACCCCAAGCACACCTGGCGCTAGCCTTCTGAGGCGGCAGGGTTTGCCGATCCATGAATGGATACCTGTTCGGCCATGAATTGCAGGAGTGCCTCACGCATCGCGGGCTCGTGCAGCCCAAGCATTAAGTTGCTTTTGATGTATTCTAGCTGGTTGCCTATATCCAGCCTGATGCCATCAAATTCGTAGCCATAGACCACTTCGCGACGGCAGAGTTGATCCAGGGCATCGGTGATCTGGATTTCGCCACCCACTCCGGGCAAGGTATCGGCCAAGCATTCGAAAAGCTGGGGTGTGACCAGGTAACGAGCTGACACCGCCAGTAGGCTGGGTGCTTCCTCTGGTTTGGGTTTTTCAACCATACCTTGAATGCGTGTCAGCCGTGGGTCGATGGGCTGGCCTGAGATCACACCATATTGACTGACTCGCTGCCTGGGGACTCGGCGAACCGCGATGACTGAGCCTCCTCGGTTGCGATGGACCTCCATCATACCCTCCAGAGGAGAAGGGGGCGAGGCATGGTGAAGGATGGTATCTCCTAGTAAGATCGCTACTGTTTCCTGTCCGGCAAAGTCCCGAGCGCATAGGACAGCATCTCCAAGGCCTTTCATTTCCTCCTGGTAGATAAAGTGAATCTGGGCCTTTTCCTGCAGGCTCTTCAGGGTCTCTAGCGAGCTTTCTCTGCCTTTTTGGCGGAGCAAATCCTCCAAGACGGGATCGGGATTGAAGTGAGAGCAGATGGCTTCTTTGCCCCGACTGATAATGATCAGGATTTCGTTGATTCCCGCAGCCACGGCTTCCTCAACGACATACTGAATGGTGGGTTTGTCTACCACCGGGATCAGCTCCTTGGGGATTGCCTTGGAAGCGGGCAGGAATCGGGTGCCGTAGCCTGCAGCTGGGATGATGGCCTTGCGTATCAAAGTTGAGGTTCCTCCTTGAAAAGAGGCTGAATCACGTGAATGCCCTTTTGAAGCAGATGATCGCGAAGTCGCTTGAAATCTTTTTGATGGCGATAGGTTCCCACAATGGCACCGCCGGATCCAGCGAACTTGGCGCTTGCTCCGCACTCGCGTGCCAGCGTGACCATCTCGAGGTGCTCGGGTTTCATCCGGATACGCAGGGTCTCATACAGGCTTCGTCGGCGGTCAAAATTTTGGTTGATGCAGTCAAAGAGTGTATCGTGATCCCCTTCCAGAAGTGCCTCCTTGGCCTTGACTGTCAGATCTGCCCAGAATCGCATGGCATCGTGAGCGGCCTGATCGCCCTCATCATATTTGTAGCGCAGACGATTGTGGGACACTTCGGTGCCCTCGGAGCTGTCCGCCCGCCACGCAATGTAGAAGGGAGGCCATTCTCCTGCCAGGTTGATGGGTTCATAAAGGCCATGTCCATGGGTTGCCATGTACTCCTGATTAAAATCCATGTAGACCAGGCAATCGTAGACTTGCACGACTCGGTCCTGAAGGCCCGCTGGGATGGCAAGCTCCTGGGTTTCTACTTCTCTGATCAGGTTGGGCAAAACCTCTGGAGCAATGGAGACTTCATAAAAGGCCATCAAGGCGCGAAAGGTGGCTGTGATGATGGCGCTGGATCCAGCCAGCCCGACTTGCTGAGGGATGTTGGAGCTATAGGTGACCTTGAATTTTTTTTCGAAGTCCGCCGGAATGGATGCTTCCAGGCAGTAATCGTGAAAGCGCTTGATAGCGGCTTTGAGGAGTCGGATGCCCCCATAGTAGCCGTGAAGCCTGATATGGGAACAGAGATCACTGACCGAATCGAAATTGGACTCGCGGTTGACAAAACTGATGCGACTGCTGTCCTCTCCCAGAAGGATCTCTGCCTTGAAATTCCTGAATGTGAAAGCAATGGTGCGACCATGATAGCCGTCGCTTGGATTGCCTACCAGGCCCACCCGGGGATAAGCATGGGTCTTGATGTGCCGCTTCCTCATGATCCCAAAACTCCAAGGTTAAGGTGGTGCAGCAGATCTTTGGCTGCAGCCGCCTGATCTGGTCTAATTTGCAGGGTATTGAGGTTCTCCAAGCGACGCTCGTTTTCCATGTATTCCAGTTCGCTAGCCAGCAGGCCTCCTTGGTCTTCAATTGAGCCTCTCTGATCGTCAGCATCATCTTCCCATTGAAAAAGGCCCTCTCTGACCCTGTCCGAAAAGAAGGCCTGATTCAGGTCCAGTTCAACCCGGAAGACCCCGCCATAAGGATGATTGCTGAACACATGCTTACTACGACCATGGCTACCAAGCTGACGGATGGCATGAGCGGTGGCGGGGTGGTGGATGCCAGCAGCGAAAATAGAAACGAAAGCATGGTCGTTGACTCTCCCTTCGGCACGGCATTGGGCTTCATAAAATGGATTGGCGGCAAAGGAAAGGACTCCGAAATCGAGGTCCACATTGCCTGGCATGCTGTGATAGGTTGAGGTGATGTAATCACCCGTCGGGTAGGTTGGATCGATGATGCCTCCCACAAACAAATAGCGCATCAGTTTGGTCAGATCTTCCTGTGAATCTTGAAAGAATAGAGCCAATTCGTCTTTGGACCGAGACTTGATGCGGGCCTGATTGATGATGGCCTCCAGGCCCTCGTCCACTTCGTGATTGATGTTGAAGCGAAAGATGGATGAGCGGTTGATACGTCTGGCTAGGTGGTTCACAGCCGGGCTACCAATGACGAGCAAATTCTTTTGAGCGTAACGATGGATGAGCTCTTCTTCTTCCAGTAGCACGAAATCCTTGTCGATGACGTGTTCGACCTCAGTCCCAAGCCCGAGGCTCATTATCCATCGACTGTCTGCGGTGGTTGTGGCGTGAACCCCAAAATCGCCGACCCCGATATGCCTTCCACGGGTTTCTCGCTTGTCTCCGGTGATGATGACCAAAGGTTCAAAATGTCCGGGGAATGTTTCGAAGGTTCGCTTACCCGCTGGAGCTACCGAGGTAGCGCCGGCTCGCCCCAGCAATGCCCTCACTGCTCTCTGTGCGCTTTGACGGCAGCCATCGTCTTGGAACAGTTTTTTTTCCAGGCGGTCGTGATAAGCCAGCAACATCATTTCCTGGAGCCTATCTGGGCCAAAGCGTCGGGCCAGCAACACCAGATCCTCGTCGGTTGGTAAGCGCTTGCCCTTGCGCAACTGCGCCACGTAAGGCCTGGACTTGCCCAAGAGTTCGGCAAGGGCGATGCCGGAGACCTCACCTGTCATTTCGGCCAATAAAGTTGCAAAAGTCTCACTCAAAACAACGTCAACCTAAATTAGGAGGGCTGATTTTTCAATGCAAAATTAACCTAAATGTAAATCCAATCCATTATAAAATGGTTAATCCTAATAAAATTTACCAAAAAGTAAATCATCATGCTTCTGATCAAGTCGAATGGGGATGTTCATTTTCCGAAAGGGTGTGCATGCTCAGCCCATGGACGTTGTCAATGTTGATCAGGTGTCCCCTTTCACGACCAAGGATGGCTCTCAAATCCGCGAACTGCTTGCCTACCGCAATGCTGAGATAAGGAATCAGAGTTTGGCAGAGGCGACGCTGCCATCAGGGGGTAGTACCGACGAGCATTATCATCCTCAGGCAGAGGAGATCTATTTCATCCTAGAGGGGCAGGGGCGCATGAAGGTGGGAGAGGTCACCCGGGAGATCAGGGCTGGCGATGCGATCGGTATTCCTCCAGGAAAGCGCCATAAGCTCTGGAACCACGGACCGGGGTCAATGAGGTTGCTATGTTGCTGTGCTCCATGCTATGAGCATGATGATACGGTGATCACCGAACACCCCAATCAAGCATGAACTCAAACAGGCTGAACATACGCCTTTTTACCAAATCTTACTGTGGCTGGTGCCATGAGGCATTGGATTGGCTCAGGCATCGCGGACTGGCATTCGAGGAACTGGAGGTTCTCTCCAACCCTGCCGCGATGGAGGAACTCCAGCAACTCACCGGAAAGAGCATGACTCCCACCATTGAGGTCAATGGCCAAGTGTTGGCTGATTTTGGTATCGATGAATTGGAACCTTGGTGGGCCAGCCATGGCTTCGATGGATAAATGACCCATCCTGCCACCACCCACCCAAGCGCCAGGGCTTCACGCCCTCGACTCCCTTCATGGCTGCGTCGAGCCCTACCGACTGAACCCTCTTTTGCCAAGACAAGGAGTCTGCTGGATACTTGGCAGTTGAATACGGTTTGTGAGAGCGCCAAATGCCCTAACCATTGGGAATGTTGGGCCAAGGGAACGGCTTCCTTCATGATCGGCGGGGACCGTTGCACTCGGGCCTGTGGCTTCTGCGCTGTTTCGACCCTTCGTCCCCAAGCACTGGATGCTTCGGAGCCCCAGCGAGTGGCCGAGGCGGCCCGCGCGATGAAGTTGCGTCATGTTGTGATCACGGCTGTAGCCAGGGATGATCTGCAGGACGGGGGAGCCGAACATTTCGCACAGACCATCAACGCGGTGCGTCAGCTTTCCCCAGAGATAATCATCGAGGTGCTGACGCCGGATTTTCTGCTCCGTCAGCATGCGATTGATTGCGTGTTGGATGCGCGTCCGCATGTATTCAATCACAATATGGAGACCGTCAGACGCCTGACACCCACGGTGCGGTCGCGAGCTACTTATGAGCGATCATTGGCTTTGCTGGATCGGGTGCGGCAGGGGGCTGCCTACCGCCTCTACACCAAATCTGGTTTGATGCTTGGGCTTGGGGAGAGCGAAGAAGAGCTAGAAACCACCATGAAGGATCTCAGAGAAGTGGGTTGCGATATCCTCACCCTAGGCCAATACCTGCAGCCCACTCTCAAGCATTTGCCCGTGCAGGAGTTTGTCCCCCCCGAACGCTTTGACCGTTACGGTGACATGGCTCGGGATCTTGGGTTTCTTCATGTTGCCAGCGGTCCTATGGTCAGGAGCTCCTACCATGCTGATGCCTTCAACGCCAGCGAGGCAGGGTGAGAATACCTCTAAGGGTGAGATAGACCAGCAGTGAGATAAATACCGCCGATATGGTGTAGGCGATGCGTCGAATCCGCTGAGTCTGCTGAGCCATGTGGCGGTCTGAGACTTCCCTTAAAGCACTGAGTTCGGCGACTTTTTTTTCAATCAATTGCGCAGTTCGGGCATCTCGCATGGATCGGACCAAAAGGCCAGGTTGGTCGGGTTGAGCACGGCGCGGTGCATGCAAGGATTCCCTGCTGCTTGGATCGGTGAATCCCTCTTGACGCCATGCTGCCGGCCATTGCCTGGTCCAAGCCCTTTGAATCCCACGATTGATGAGCAACAATCGCAATCGCTCCCAGAACTGCCCAAACAGCTCAGGGTCGTGAGGATCATGGCTGAAATGTAGGTGATGCAGCCATGCTTCTTGAGATTCAACATGGACGCCCATGGCGGCCAGGAGGGTGAAGTCCTCATCCAGTAGTAAATAAAAGTCAGTCAGGTCTCGCTCGAGTGCGACAGTGGAGAGGTTGGCCCGTTGCCAGAGCCATCTTAAAGCTGGTAATTCTTCCACCGTCGCGCGTTTGAGTTGAAAAGAACCACCCATCATGATCTACGCTCATTAAGTTGCCATGTTCTGCTGACAACACAACGCTCGGTGGAGGAATGATTTTGATTCTTTGTCTCGACCCGTTCTGCTATAGAATGAGCTCCATCATGAGTCATCTGTCCCGAAACCAGGTCCTGGATCTTTATTTCATGGATGCCCGACACAAACTGATTGATTTGGCAGCTTTTCTTGATCGTATGGATCGTGCCGGTGGAGAGGCTGACTTTCGGGCAGAGGCCTTTGCTCAAGCCATGCAGCATCTTCTTGGCGAAGCTCCGGATCGTGCAGCAAGGGTTCTGATGTCCTTGAGTGACCCAACGACCCAACCCATTGCCAAGGCGACGACCAAGGCTGCTTGTGGTGCATGGCCAGGGGAGCCTGAATCCGAAAAGATCCCATCCTGATTCCTTTCCCATGAGATATATTGAGCCACATGGACACATGGTGAGTCGAACCACCGATGACTACTTGGCCATGGTTACAGCAGGCTGCCAAGCAGTCTGTGAACCGGCCTTCTGGGCAGGATTTGATCGTTGCTCGGTTGATGGTTTTCACGACTATTTCTGCCAACTGACCGAGCATGAACCCAGGCGAGCAGCCAAATTTGGCCTGCCGCATTATTGCTGGTTATGCATTAATCCCAAGGAATCGGAAGACCTGAAGCTGGCCTCGGAGGTGATGGATCTAATCCCCCAGTTTATGGATAAGCCCAACGTCCTGGGTATCGGGGAAATTGGACTCAACAAGAATAGCGCCAATGAACTCAAGGTCCTTGAACGACACATTGAGATTGCTGCCCAGCATGATCAACTCATCCTCGTGCACACCCCTCATCTTGAGGATAAATACAAAGGGACTCGCCTCATCCTGGATGCCTTGAAAAATGATCCCAGGATTCAGCCTTCCAGGTGTGTGATCGATCACGTGGAAGAGCACACCATTAGCATGGTTTTAGATGAAGGTTTTTGGGCAGGGATGACCCTCTATCCTGAATCCAAATGCAGCTCAAGTCGTGCGATTGACATGCTTGAGCGCTTTGGAACCGATCGAATCTGGATGAACAGCGCCTGTGATTGGGGGATCAGCCGACCCCTAGCCGTGCCTCATGCTGCCATAGAAATGAAGCAGCGCGCCCACACACATCCATGGATCGACAAGGTGGTCTATCAGAATCCTGTGGCGTTCATGCAGCAGAGTCCTCGGTTTCGGCTTCCGTAGTGGGATCATGCGTGTCACTGAATCCCTTCAGACAAGAACCCTCTGATCTCATTTTGCGCTCTTGAATCTACTATTCATTGGAGATGTCGTCGGTCGTCCGGGCCGACGGATTCTGGCTTCCCTGCTTCCTGGCTTTCGGCAGGAGCACGCCATAGATCTGGTCATCGCTAATGGTGAAAATGCTGCCGGTGGGGCTGGTATCACGCCTTCTACGGCTCGTGAGCTCTACGATGCGGGGGTCGATGTGATCACCACCGGTGATCACTTGTGGGATCATCGGGAAGTTATCCAACTGCTCGAAAAGGACCCTTGTTTTCTGCGTCCTCTGAACTACCCCAAACAGACCCCGGGTCAGGGATGGCTGATTGCACGCCAGGAAGGGCAGCCTCCTGTGGCGGTGGTGAACCTTCAGGGCAGGACGTTCATGGCCAGTCTGGATAATCCTTTCGAAGTCATTGATCAGATCATTGAGGAAATCCGTTCTCAGAGTCCGATCATTGTGGTGGATTTTCACGCCGAGGCCACCTCTGAGAAAATTGCCATGGGCCGTTTTCTCGATGGTCGAGTCACCCTGGTGGTGGGAACGCACACTCACGTCCCTACTGCTGATGAACAAATTTTTCCAGGGGGCACAGCTTTCCTGTGTGATGCGGGTTTTACTGGGCCCCAGGCAAGTGTGTTAGGCCGGGAAATTGAACCTGTCATTCAGCGCTTCCTCACCCTTCAGCCCCAGCGTTTTGGTGTGGCTTCAGCTGATGTGATGATGCGAGGTGTGCTTGTCTCGGTGGATCCTCGCACGGGCAGGGCCCTGACTATTTCCAGAGTCGCTGCAAGGCAATAGCCATCAAGCCTCGTCGAAGCGGTTTGCCAGTAGTTGGGTCAACTCTTCGACGGCTTGGCTGGCGTCCACGCCAATTGCCTCGAGGACCAGGCGGCTTCCCGGGCCTGCAGCCAGCATCATCAATCCCATGATGCTCTTGCCATTGACCCTTTCACCGTCCTTCTCTACGAAGATCTCGGCCTCGTAGCGACTGGCGATCTTGACGAACATGGCCGCTGGACGAGCATGAATGCCCATCTTGTTTTCGACCAGGAGTTCGGTTTTGATGGAGGTTGACATGATGATGATCTGTTGAGGCTGATGGTCAGCGACCAGGCGAAGCGGGATTATGCACGAGGTCGGGTGTGTGGCGAGTGATTTTTTGGAAGCCGCCTCACCTACCTTTGCCAGGAGAATAAGCTTTTATCAGGGAGAAACTCACGTGCCCGATTCGCGATCACGGGTCATCTTTTCTAGCAAACGCTCACTCAGTGCTTGGGCAGTATTGATCCCCGCCATCTTGAGCTTGGTTTGAAAGGCGGCCACTTCAATGAGCCTTCCCATATCCCTACCTGGCCTGACTGGAATCACAATGTGGGGGATCTCCACTCCCAGAATTCGGGTCACCTCCTGATCAATGCCCAGGCGATCAATTTTCTGAGCTTTGTCCCAGTGGACTAAGGTGACGACCAAATTGACCTGTTTTTCCCGTGTGACACTCCTGACGCCGAACATGGCTGCGACATCAATGATACCAATCCCTCGGATTTCCATCAGGTTCCGGGTTGTTTCGTAGCTGGTGCCAACGATGTGCTGATTGTCGATCATGGTGACCCGAGTGATGTCATCAGCCACAAGGCTGTAACCACGTTCGATCAGCGCCAATACAGCCTCGCTCTTGCCAATGCCGCTTTCCCCTCGAATAAGCACTCCTACCCCAAGGATGTCGACCATGCATCCCATCTCATTCTGCCTGGGCGCAAAGAGCATCTCCAGCGCAAGGGTAGCCAGATTGATGAAGCGCATGGTGATAAGGGGGGTCTTGAAAACGGGGACGCAAGCAGCCTTTGCTGCTTTGAGTAAGGCAGGATCCGGCTTGAGATTGCGTGAGAAAACGACGCAAGGAATGCGCGTGGCAAAAATCCATTGGTATCGATCTTCGCGTTCTTTGGGAGAGAGGGATCTTAGGTAGGTGGTTTCCACGCTGCCAAATACTTGAACGCGCTTGCTGGCAAAGTAGCGTTTGTAGCCCACCAGAGCTAAACCAGGCCGATTCACCGTTGGTTCCACGATACGTCGGTTTAGGCCACAGCAATCGCCTATGGTTTGGAGCATGAGCTCCTGACCGTGCTGTTTGATGAAGGTCTCAACGGTGACGGTCGATGCCTGCTGCTTGCTGGAGTTTCCAGTTCGGCTCATAGGTTGAATTCGGGTCCGAGGTAAACTTCCCTTGCCTTGGGGTCTTCTGCCAGGAAGGTGCCACTGCCTTGGCAAAGGACCTGTCCCTGATGGATGATGTAAGCTCGGTCCACAAGTTTGAGGGTTTCTCTCACGTTGTGGTCGGTGATGAGGATGCCAAGTCCTCGTTCCTTGAGCCGCCTCAGGATTTTCTGTACTTCGTAAATAGCAATGGGGTCGATGCCGCTAAAAGGTTCATCAAGTAGGAGCAGCTTGGGCTGCGTCACCAGGGCTCGCGTGATTTCAAGCCTCCTTTTCTCACCCCCACTCAAGGTAAAGGCTCGGCTGGAAGCCAGGCGAGTCAGGTCGAGTTCTTCCAGCAGGAGTTTGAGTCTGGCTTGGCGCTCTTTGCTTGAAAGCCGACATGTCTCCAGGATGGCCATGATGTTTTCGGCAACGGTGAGTTTGCGGAAAACAGAGGGTTCCTGTGTCAGGTAGCCAATGCCTAATCTGGCTCGCTGATGCATCGCCAGGGAGGTCACGTTGGCTTGTTGAAAATTGACCGATCCTTCATCAGGGCGCACCACCCCGACAACCATGTTGAAGGAAGTGGTTTTTCCGGCGCCATTTGGGCCTAATAGTCCCACAATTTCGCCCGCTTTCACATTGAGTGAAACCCCATCAACCACCCTCCTACCACGATAGCTTTTGACCAAAGCGCAGGTATCAAGGAGCGATGTTTCGCTGGGAGCGGGTGAGCCTTGCTCAGCTTTCGAGTTTGATGGCATGTGATTTGAATCAGCCTCCATGACTGATAGCCTCAGGGTTGTCGACCGTCGTGATATGGTAATCACCTCTTCCCGATAGACGGTTGCGAGTCTGATTCCAGAATAACCGACCGCCTTCTGCCAGGACATGGCGCTTGCTTTGGCCAGGCGCAGCTTCGAGTTTGGCAAGGATCCATGGCTCACCTTTCAATTCGATAAGCTGTGTCCGGGTGTGGAAAACAGCTTGCTGCCCTGCAGCCTGCCCGTTGGGATGTTGGATTCGCACCCCGCCCTCGGCAACCAATGTTTCTAGCTTGCCAATTTCTTTTGAAAAGCTCCCGAGGATGGTCTCACAGGATAACACGCCCTGGTCCTGCTGTAGGATCACATTGTCACTGGCAGTCAGCGCTTGCATGGTCTTAGTTGCTGGGTCCACAAGGGTTTCAAGCTCTTGGCAGGTCATTCGGAGCGTATTCCACCTCAACCGAACCTGGCCGTCAAACAAGCCTTTTCCATTCTCGAAGCTATATTGGTCGGAAACGATCTGCAAATTGCTGGATCCTTTCATACTGCCTTGGCTGCTTGCTCGGCTCGAGGCAAAGAGTTGAATATTTTCATCGACCGCTCCCTGAGAAAGTTCAAGGGATGCCTGGCCTCTTGCATGCAAAGCCTCCCGGTCACCTTGTTTTTCCAGCACAAGCCTGGTGGCGCTTGCCAGGTATTGAGCACTTTCAATGCGGGCTGAGCCTTCCATGGTCAGTTTGAAATGACCCTTCAGGCCGGGGGTTAGTAGGGCACGATTGGCCTTGGCTTTGAGAGAATTGGTTGCTTTGAAGGTAGTCCATGAAACCTCTCCGATAGCTTCGATGGGTTGAGGTATCTGTGATGAATCCTGTTTCGGCGAAGCGACTTGACTCTCCACCGAAGTGCGAAGTTGATTGCAGCTCATCACCCAGTTGCCCGCCTGGTGGACACTCACCGCATTTTCGAAGACCAGCTCATTGCCCTTCAAGGCATAGGTCTGGGATTCGATCTGGATGGGTTGCTCTGCCACATTGGGTTGATTGGGTTCAACCGATGAGAGACCTAACTGAGGTGGCTCTGAGAGGGTTAGCAATGCCTGACCGATGACTTCAAGATGGTGATTGGCCTTTTCCATCCCGCGAATGCGAATCAAGTCTCCCCTGCCATGGGCCTTGCCTTTCAGATTCCAATAGGGCTCGTCCAGGAGTTCCAATTTGGGTGAGTCCGAGGCAGGCTGAGAATAAATAGCTCTACCTCCGGTTGCGCTGATGGGTAGTTTTGGATTCAGCGATTGGAGGCGGACTTCGCCTGAGGCGTTGATTTCTTGAATATCAGTGGAACCAGATACCAAGCTGAGCGCCAGATTCTGCCCGTTGAGCTGGAGTCGGTCAGGATCAATCACCTTGACCCCTTTATCAAAGCGAGCTTCTCCCCGATAACGGTCGAAGATCAAGCGTCCAGATTCGACGCTGATTGACTGATCATCCTCCTCGAGCCCCTGAGCTGATGCCCGGCTCAGGAATGCTCTTTTGATGAGGGTGGAGACCTTGTTGCTGATGGTCAGTTCCGCGGCATCCTGAATCCAACGCCAACCCATTCCTTGGATAGCGATGCCTGCATCCCCTGATCTCAGTGTGATAGGTCCGGAGGAATGCGCATCGAGTGTTTGCTGGTCAAGGGTGCAGGCGGGTGCCTCAATCACGAAGCTGGGAGTCAGTCTCTGGCTGCCGGAAAAAAACTTGATGGAGACTCCTTTGAGTAAATCGCCTTCCATTGAATCCCCTTGGATGCTCGTACTGATCTGATTGTCCTTGTCGGGCATGGACCATTCAAACCCACCTCGTATGTTGCCTTGGATCCCACCAGGTCCTTGTGCCTGCGGCGTTAACAAGGAAAGGCTCAAGCCCAGATGGAAGAGCAGGAAGTAAGTGGGCTGAATGGTTTTTTTTCGGGTGATCCGCATGATTCAATACCTTTTTGGCTGGTCACTGTGGCGTGCCTTAAAGGGCCCTGCAGAGCCGTAAGCACTCTTTGAGTAATTTATTCATGTCATTGAGTGCAATCATGTTGGGCCCATCGCTGGGTGAAGCCTCAGGGTTTGGGTGCGTTTCGATGAACAGCCCATTGGCTCCTGAAGCCAGAGCCGCCTTGGCCAGGGTCGGGGCAAAAACAGCCTGCCCATCGGATCGGTCACCTTTCCCGCCAGGTAATTGAACTGAGTGGGTGGCATCGAATACGACCGGTAGTTCCAATGCTTGCATGATGGGGATCGATCTCATGTCGACGACAAGATTGTGATAACCAAAAGTTGTGCCGCGTTCGGTTAAGATAATCCTCTGCTTGCCGACGGCACGTAACTTGGCCACGACGTGTTCCATATCTCCTGCACTCAGGAATTGCCCTTTCTTGATATTGACCATGGCTTTTCCCGAGGCAGCAGCTATCAGTAAATCGGTCTGGCGACAAAGAAACGCTGGAATCTGGAGAATGTCCAGATAGGCGCTGGCTTCCTTGGCCTGATCCTCGGTATGGACATCTGTCATCACATGGCATCCGACTTTTTCTCGTACATGGATCAAGGTTCTCAGGCCTTCCTCAAGCCCAGGCCCGCGAAACGAATTGGCTGAGGTGCGATTAGCCTTGTCAAAGCTAGCCTTGAAGATGAAAGGGATGTTGAGGCGCTGGCAGCACTTGGAAAGGTGACGCGCTATCACCATGCAGCCTTGGGTATCTTCAATCACACATGGACCAGCCATCAGGAAAAATGACCTTCGTTTCCTCATGGATTGGTATAATCGGGCTGTTTGTGGCCTCATCATGGGGTATCGTAGGCAGCTGCCATGCCGATACCAGTCAAATCAGCCTCAGCAAAAACACTGGTCAAGGTTGGTGGGGAGCTTTAAAATGAATTTCACAATAGATTGAGCCATGGACATCATTTTTAATTGCCCCGATTGCCATCAGGAACTAGTGGTTGACGCCTCTGGAGCTGGGAGCGAGATTGGGTGTCCTTCGTGCGAAACCTCTTTGACCATCCCTGAGGCTGACGCCGCCAATGTCAAGATTCACCCTCCTTCACAGACTACCGCCCGTGAGGAAAAGCAGTTCAAGGTGCCTGATCGTCAGGGCCCCTCTGAGCCCCTGATCACCAAGTCCAAACCCCCGCTCGAATCACAGAAAGACGGGGACAAAATTTTGCGCATCAAAACCATTAGGCACGGTGATTGCCGAGAGGTAGGGCATGATGCCTTTGATGAGCGGGTGACTGAAATCTTAAATCAGATTGGCGAAACCAACATTGTGAGTGTGAATACCATCAATTACTCTTACGTAGATTTGGCGAGCAAACAGCAGCTGAATGATTTTGGAGTGGTGATCATTTACAAGGGCTGATGTCCATGGTCGTTCAGCCATGGGCGACCCAATGCTGCCTCGGGGATCTTTGCTTGCCTTAGCCTAACGTGAGGTTTGGACCGCATCCACTGTTGGTTCTGTTCGTTGATTTTTGCGGCTTGCTTGAGCTACAGGCTACCACCATGTCAGCCCATGATTTCTGGGGGGACTTAAGGCGGTTCTTGGTTGATTTATTTCTCCCCCCAAGAAGCAAGTTTTACGAAGCATCCTTGCCGACCTAAGGCTGAGTCAGTTTGGCTATCTGGCGCCACGGCCCAGCCTTGGGCATTTTTGTAAGTTGCTGCTACTAGCCCAAAACGCCCCAAGGAAGGTCCAAAAGCAAAAAGCAGTCGCCATCCCAATAGGCGACTCCTTAGAAAGGCCTACAGGACTCAATGTCCGAGAGCCGAAGTCGCGAAATTCGAAACATCGTCGAGATTCACTCGTTGAGGAGACCTAGGCATAAAAGGCCTGATCTGATGCGATCAGGCCTCGAGAAGAAAATTGAACAGGCTTGAGCCTGATTCTTAGGCCAAGGTGTTGGCAAGTTTGGTCAGGCTAGACTTCTTGTTGGCTGCCTTGTTCGCGTGGACCACACCCTTCTTGGCTGCCTTGTCGTAGGCGGAGGCCACATTTTTTAGGGCAGCCTGCGTGGCTTCTTTGTCACCGCTGGCCACTTGTTCCTTGAACTGCCTCTCAAGTGTCCCGATACGTGACTTCACAGCGCGATTAACCTGTTGCTTCTTGGCGTTACTTCGGGTGCGTTTGATGGCGGATTTTGTATTGGGCATGTCTGATACGAATATGGGTTTATTTAATCAATAGCCGGTCAAAATAGTGCTTATGCGCCGTTTGTCAATGGCCGAGTTGGATGCTTGCTGAGGGCTTACTGACTTGCCATCACCCGGGGGCTGGGTCCAAAATGGTCTGCTTGCGGCATCAATATTTCTGGGCATGATCAGGTCCTTTGCATTCACCACTCAAGGAAAGCTCCATTCGCGTGACATGGAACCTTTCCTCATGCCGACCCTGCTTGACAACACCAACCTGTTTTTGTGGGTTGATTTGGAGAACCCTACTGAGCAGGACCTCAAGATGGTGCTAGAGGAAGTGTTCCATTTTCATCCTCTTTCCATTGAGGATTGTGTCTCGGATTTGGGCGCCCCCAAGGTAGAGGAGTATGAGCCTAAGGAGGAAGATCACTTTGCGCCCTATCTGTTCATGCTGATCCATGCCGTTGACTACAGCCGTGAAGATGGGGTTTTTGCCACCAGTGAGCTGAATTTTTTCTTGGGCAAAAACTTTCTGGTGACCTGCCATGCCAAACCATTGCGAAGTATTCAGGTGGCGGAGGAGCAATGCCTGCGCTTGAAGAAACAGGTGGCTCGTGCCCCTGATCGGCTTGCCCATACCTTGCTGGATAATCTGGTGGACAATTACAAGCCCGCCATGGAGGAGATGGCATTTGAAATTGGGGAGCTTGAGGCTGAAGTGCTTCAGCATGCCGACGCTCATGTCCTGAACAAGATCACGGCCATTAAAAAAGAAGTGCAGCATCTGCGGCGCATCATTGTGCCTCAGAGAGAGGTGCTCTGGCGTTTTGCTCGTGGGGAGTTTAAACTGATACGTCCTAAGCTTATTCCTTATTACCGGGATGTGTATGATGACCTGTTTCGAATTCATGAGATGGCCCAGCATTACACCGACTCGCTGACGGCAGTCCTGCAGCTCTATCTGAATATGTCCTCTAACCAGACTGGCGAGGTGGTCAAGCTCTTGACCATGATCACCCTCATCACCACACCCATGATGATGATCGGGACCTGGTATGGGATGAACTTCGCTACCATGCCCGAGCTGAGCGCTTCGCATGGATACATGTTGGCTTCGGTGGTGATGGTGTTTTCCACTGCGGGTACTTATCTTTACTTCAAACGCAAGGGCTGGCTGTGAGCAGCCTTGGTGTTGCCGGTGGCTGAGCATAAGATGGCGAGTTTTAATTCCAGCTTCCTTGATAAGATTCTCGGTCGCATTGATCGGCTTGACACCGAGGGAATCCAGAATGTGGTGCAGCGGCTAGAGGAGCAACGGCAGCTCTTTGAAACGGTCTTCAATGTCATCGAGGATGGCATCCTTGTGGTCAATCCTAAGGGTAGGATCCAATACTGCAATCAGGCAGCGCGGGACCTTTTAAGCTCGGGCAAGGAGCCCATGGAACAGCGTTCGGTGCATCAACTCATTCCCGCCTTCAATTGGGACCATTTCGTCGACTCAATGAGCCATGAAGCAGCCCCTAGCATGGTGAGGCTGGAGTATGCCCTGACCTACCCCAAGACATGTTTTCTTAGGCTTTATGGGGCTGCGATACAGCAACAGAATCAGGAAAACACAGGCTATGTGCTGGTTCTTCATGACGTCACCGAATCCAGGAAAAAAACAGTAGAAGCCATTGAGTCAGAGCGGGTACACACTTTGACCCTTCTGGCCAGCAGTGTGGCTCACGAGATTGGCAATCCGCTCAACGCTTTGCACATTCACCTTCAACTGATTGGCAGGGAGACTGCCAAGATTCGAGACATGATGACTCAACAGCGTCAGCTCGGCAAGCGAGGTCGAGGCAGGCCGCCCAAGAATTTGGAAGCCGAGGTGGGTGCGCTGAACATGGAGCAATCGCTAGAGCGGCTTGAGGAATTTGTGTCGGTTTCAAGGGGCGAAATCAACCGCCTGGAATTGATTATCACACAGTTTTTGCAGGCTATGCGGCCGACCATTCCTGACCGCAAGCCCGACCACCTTAATGCCATTGTGATCGAAACCATTGAATTGCTCAGGCCCGAACTGGCCAATCGCGGTATCGAATTGGTTGAAGAGCTCGATGAACAGCTACCTGACCCACCCTTGGATCGTGCACAGATCAAGCAAGTATTGGTTAACTTGATTAAAAATGCCATGCAGGCCATGGACAAGGATGGCCTGCTGAGGATTCGCACCAAGCGAGATGCCGACGGTGTTTGGTTGTCGGTAGAAGACAACGGCATGGGCATTTCCAAAGATCGAATCAGCCGTATTTTTGAACCCTACTATACTACCAAGCGCAAGGGGACTGGGCTTGGGCTGATGATTGTTCACCGCATTATTCGCGATCACGGGGGGCGCATCATGGTCGAGCCCAATCAGCCCAGTGGCACCATATTCAGGCTCTGGTTGCCTCTTTTTGAGCAACAGGAAAAGCTGCTCGGTCCATCATGATTTTTGCTACAAAATGGATAGCGGGAGAGGGCTCTGACACGTCCGTAGCCAGTTCCCCGGCCTTGCTTAGAAGAAAGGTTTCGGTCACATTGCTTGCTAGGGGTGCCGATTGCACTCAGCAGGCATGGCTACATCCATTGGATAGTCCTGCCACCGACAAGCGTTTTATGGCCCATCAAGCTCATCTCATGAGAAAACGGGAGATGACCTCCAGTCAAAACCCTGGCTCGTCGATGACCAGCCAAGATTCTCTGTCATCCCTGCGATAGTCATACGGCCACTCATGAAACCTCTTCTGCTGATTGTCGACGATGAGAAAACGCAACGGGAAGGCTTGCGGGCTGTCCTCGAGGATCACTACGAAGTTTATATCGCCGATAGTGCTACCTCGGCAATCGAGTTACTCGAAGCAGAGTCCTTTGATGTGCTCCTAACGGATTTTCGCATGCCTGGAGAAGATGGGCTCAAACTCATCAAGCGAGCCAAGAGCCTGGCTCAACCCCCAGTGTGCATCCTGATGACAGCCTTCGGATCGGAAGAGACCGCTGTGCAGGCCATGAAGGAAGGTGCAGACGATTATCTTCCCAAGGGCAGCATGCTCATCGAAGACCTGGAAAAGAAAATCCAGCGTTCTCTTAAGCTGCGCCGACTCGAGGAGGAAAATGTCGTGCTTCGCCAGCAACTGGGCAAGCGTTTCAAGACCTCCAGCATTGTGGGGGAGTCACCGGCCATGCGGCAGGTATTTGATATGGTTGAGCAAGTGGCTCCGACCAACGCGACCGTGCTTGTATTGGGAGAAAGCGGCACAGGCAAGGAGCTGATTGCCAAGGCTATCCATCAATCCAGCCACCGATCGCACCACCCCATGGTGACCGTTCACTGCGCGGGCCTATCGCCCACCCTGCTTGAGAGCGAACTTTTCGGTCATGAAAAGGGGGCTTTTACTGGAGCTCATGAGCGGCGTATCGGGCGGTTTGAAAAAGCCGATGGTGGGACCCTTTTCCTAGATGAAATCGGAGAAATTGATCCGTCCACTCAAATCAAGCTCCTTCGTATTCTTGGGGAGCGCTCCTTCGAGCGGGTGGGTTCCACCAAGACCATGCATGTTGACGTGCGTTTGCTGGCGGCAACCAACAAGGATCTTCCAAAACTAATGGCCGAGGGGAAATTTCGCGAGGACCTCTATTATCGTCTCCGGGTGGTCGAAATCAACCTGCCCCCACTCAGGCAAAGAGCGACCGATATCCCGGCTCTTGCAGTGGGTTTTCTCGCGGAGTTTGCAGAACAAAATCGCAAGCAGGTCAGCGAGTTTTCCAAGGAGGCACTTGAGGGCTTGATTCGTTATCCATGGCCAGGCAACGTGCGCGAATTGCGGGCTGCAGTCGAACATGGTGTGGTCTTTGCTCGCGGCAGGAAAGTCGATCTTTCTGACCTGCCATCTCCATTGAGAGCTAGCCCTTCGGCGGCCAGGCCCGAAGATGGCGGCCATTTGCTTTTTTCAGCCCATGCCCAGGCCTCCTCAAGCAAAGAGGCGGGCGGTTCTCTGAGCGGCTTTTCCCTGCAGGAAAACGAGAAGCAGCTCATGATTGAAGCGCTCAAGGCGACCCGCGGAAACCGAACGGAGGCGGCCCGGCTCATGGGGATGAGCCGGCGGACCCTTCACCGGAAAATGTCCAAATACAACCTATACTGATTCCATGCCATCCATTCAGGAAATCATTCATAAATTCGAAGTCGGAGAGGGCAGTAAAATGCTACAGAGACTGGCCATGATCCTTTCGCTGGTCGCTCTCATGGCAATTTACAACGTTCGCGAATACCAAGGCTTCTCAACTGTAGGAGCCATGGAAAGCGCTCATCTAGCAAGGCAGCTCTCCGAGGGCAGGGGTTTCACCACCTTGAGTCTGCGGCCACTGGCACTCAGCCTGGAAGAAGCCCAAAAAGGAGAGGGCTTCATGAGTTCGGCCCAAAACGTCACCGAGCACCCGGACATGGGAACCCCGCCCGTTCATCCATTTTTTCTGAGTCTTTGGATGCGCCTGTTGCCCTTCAATTACGACATCCCATCCTTCAGTTCGGAAACCTTCAGACGCTACCAGCCTGAGGTGTTGATCAGCTTCATTCATCAGGGGCTTTTTCTGCTCAACGGCTTGCTGCTCCTTTATTTGGGCAAGAAGCTCTTCGATGAGTCTGTGGGTTGGATGTCGATGGCGTGTTTTTTCTGCGCCGAATGGTTCTGGCAATTTTGTTTTTCAGGCCATGACACCATGCTGCTCACCACCTGGTTCCTGCTTCTGGTCTGCTCTCTGGTAGCGCTGGAGCGCGCTTCGAAGGCCGAAGGTGGGCAAGAAAATGAAGCTTTGATTGATGAGGACATGGAGGGTGATGCAGAGGGGTCTGATGCTTCAGCAATCCAAACCGCCCATCCACGTTCTGCCAGCTGGTTTCTAGGGGTTGCCTGTGTTGCGGGACTTCTAGTTGGGCTTGCCGGACTGACCCGATACGCCTTCCTCTGGCTGCTGCTGCCTGTGATACTCTTCACCTTGCTTTGCCTGAACACGCGCAAGATGCTGGTCACCCTGACAATCGTCCTCACAGCCGGGGTGGTTGTGGCCCCATGGCTGATCAGAAACATGCAAGTCAGTGGATCCTTGTTTGGGTTGAGAAGTTATCATCTCTACATGGACACTGCAGATTATCCTGAAGACCGTCTTGAAAGATCCTTCCTGAGTGAGGTGCCAGCACCTGGCTTGGATCAATACTTCCGCAAGGCATTTGAGAAATTACCCACAATCATCAAGGAAGAAATGCCTACTCTTGGGGGCAGTTTCCTTACTTTTTTCTTCTTTGCTGGCTTATTCATGCCTTTTGGCAACCCTAGCTTGAATCGACTTCGATGGTTTGCTCTTGGGGTTGTCTTGCTCATGGTGCTGGTGCAGGCATTGGGGCAAACCTACCGCAGTGGACTCGCCGAAACAGTTCACGGGGAAAATCATTTGGTTGTGTTGGCTCCCTTCCTTTTTCTCTTTGCGGTGGCTTTTTTTCAAACCCTCGTGGACCAGCTTGAGCTCCCCTACGAGGGGCTTCGACCCGTGGTCTCCTTAATATTTGTCGCCCTGGTAAGCCTGCCGCTCTGGACACGTCTGCTCCCACCTCGCCCCATACCTTTTGCCTACCCAATCTATAACCCAAAAGTAATCCAACTCCTCTCACAATGGAATAGCGAGCAAGAGTCCTTGATGAGTGATATACCCTGGGCTGTCGCCTGGTATGGCAACCGTCCGTGCTACTGGCTGACACGGAAAGTGTCCCCCGATTTCTTTCAAATCCATGATGAGCGGGACGCCGTTGAAGCACTTTACCTAACCCAGCGCACCACTGATTTGCCCTTTACTTCCTCGTTTCTTCAGGATCGGCAGCAGGAATGGGCCAGGCTTTATATGGACGTTCAGGTTCGAAGCAACCTACCCAAAGGATTCCCGCTTCTTTACGGGCATCCGGGTTTAGTCCAGGACCAATTATATGTCTCAGATAAGCAGCGATGGTTGCCGGCATTTCAGTCAAATTGAGGATTTACAACAGTTTTCCCATGATTCATGATGGCTCTTCATTAATCGACCCGTTTAGATGAGCGTATTTATGTTTGACAAGCGCTCACGCCTCACCGATTATTTTTCAAATCGCTTAATTCCTGGTTTGACCAGTAAATAAACCGTAAATCCAAGTATGAAAAAGATTGTATCTGCTGCTGGTTTGGCCGCTCTAGGAGCTGTTGGCCTGCACGCTGCCGCTGGCGATGGTCTCAGCCGCATCGAGTCGTCCAAACCGTGGAGTATCAAAGCTAATCTTCGGGGCTTCTACGATGATAACATCCTCACATTGCCCAGCGCCGTGGGGTCGTCTCCTGACAGCTTTGGTTTCGAGCTTTCCCCAAGCCTTAACTACAACTTGGTCAAGGAACAAACCCTACTCAATGCAGGTTATCAATACACACTGAGATGGTTTGACGATCGTGATCCAGACAACTCAGATCACAACCACAGTTTCAACCTCGGTATCAACCACGATATCAATCAGAATCTGTCGTTGAGTCTCACTGATCAGTTTGTGATCGCTCAAGAGCCGGAGGTGATTGATCCTACTGGCGCGACTCGTTTTAGGGCCCTTAGAGCTGACTCCGACGCCCTTCGTAACTCCGCCAATCTGAGCCTAACCGCCCAACTTAGTGATACCTTGAGCCTAGTTGGCGGCTACAAAAACGACTTGATCAATTACGACGCCGATGGCGATGGAAGTTTCTCTGCCTTGCTCGATCGTGTTGAACACCGACTCTCTGCCAATCTTCGCACACAACTAAGGCCTGCTACTAGTGCGCTGGTGGGCTACCAGTATCGAATCGTCGATTACACAAGCGATGACTTGTTGCAGCCCGGAGGTAGCCCCTCAGATGTGCGAAACAGCGATTCGCACTACGTCTATGCAGGAATCGATCACGCGTTCAGCCCTGAGCTCTCAACTTCCCTCAGAGCAGGTGCTCAGTTTACCACCTACGACAATGCCAATGTGGCTGACGATTCTACCGTAAGTCCTTACATCGACGCCAATCTCTCCTATGCCTATGCCAAAGGAAGTAATCTTTCCGTTGGCTTGAGGCACGAAAGGAATCAAACAGATATCCCCTATTTCCTGCAGACACTGATTCTTGATCAGGAAACCACATCCATCTACGCCAGCTTGACGCATCAGTTGACTGCCAAACTGACGGCTAACCTTGTCGGTATGTATGCGATGAGTTCCTTCGGTGACAGCCTACCTGGCAGCCCTTCAGATGATTACCTGAGTTTAGGCGCCAACCTGGCCTATACTATCAACCAGTATCTACAGGCCGAGACTGGCTACAACTTTGACGATCTGAGTTCTGATCTTGGACGTAGCTTTGATCGTAATCGGGTCTACATCGGCTTGAAGGCTAGCTACTAGTCCTTGCGTTTACTTCATGTGAATCGGGGAGGCTGGAACTTATTTCATTCTAGCCTCCCCGTTTTCATCTTTTGATCAAAAATCCCTTTTCGGTTGTCCAACTGTCCATGCAGAACAAACCCAATCCGCAGCAGTCCGATTCCAAACTGCATTTCCTTGATTATTGGCGCATCATACGTATCCGCAAGACGGTCATTCTAGCGGTTTTTCTTCTGGTCGTCCTGACCACCGCGCTGGTGACCTACATCCTCAAACCCACCTACTCCAGTTCTGTCAGGATTGCCATTGAGAAGGATAGTGCCGACATCACCCCACTCATTGGGATGCAGATGTCCCAGCAGCACGATCCCTATTGGGTCCTCACTGAATTCGAAAAAATACAGTCCAAGGTGGTGCTGCACCCGGTGATTGAGTCATTGGAACTGCGCAATAAATGGATGGAGCGCTACAATCTCAAGCAGCCACTGAGCCTGACAGAAGCCTTTGATGTGTTGAAAAAAACCATTGAGGTGGATCAGTATCGAAACACGAGTCTCATCGAAATCACAGCTTACAGCCAAGACAAGGATGAAGCGGCATCCATTGCTCAAGAGATAGCTGAGCAATATAAATCGGTTCGTGAATCCAACCTCAAGAGCATGGCCAATGCAGGCATCGACGCCCTTAAGGCGCAATATGCCGACCAAAATGAAAAGGTTAAGTTGAAGCAGGCAGAGTTGGATGCCTTGCGTGAGGAACTGAATATTTCTGACATCTACAGTGCTGAGGGCAGCTCGATAGGCATGACGACGGAACCTCAGATTGTGCTGCGACTTGAACAAGAGCGTACCGTTGCCGAGGCCAAACTGATACGTTTCCAAACCCTGTTCAATGAGCTGGAAGCGATGACTCTAGAGCAGCTGAAGAATACCATTCTTACGGCCATGCCAGGCAATCTAAGGCTGACCAGTTTGCTGAACGAGTACGACAAAGCTCGACAATCTTTCGCTCAGCTTAAGGCCATCCATGGCCAGGAGCATCCTCAGATGAAATCCATCGCCCAGTTGTTGGGCGAAATTGAAGTTCAGGTCACTAGCGAAATCACGGGTGTTCTGCGCGGGCTCCAAAGCCAAGTTAATGCTGCCCAGAACGAGCTGAACGAGTTAAGTGAGGCTGTGGAGAATGCGAAAGCCAATGATGCGGAGAAAACCGCGAAGTATCGCCCCTATTTCACTGCCAAGCGAGATTTGGAAAATCTCTCCAAGATCAGTGACATGATCATGATTCGCATTTTGCAGGAAACAGTCGACGCCGCTTTGCCGACCGAGTCTATCGTGGAGATTTATGATCGGGCCGAGCCCAATGACGAGCCTGTCAGGCCCAAGAAACTGCTCAATTTGGCACTCGGCGTGTTGGTGGGTTTGATTGCAGGTGTTGGCTTGGCATTCTTTATTGAATACCTGGATACAAGTGTTAAGACGATTGATGATGTCGAGCAGGCTCTGGAGGCACCCGTTCTGGGTGTGATTCCTCAAAATGTACAATCACTCATGTTGGAAGGACCTGATAGCCCTCATGCGGAGGCCTATCGTGTCTTGCGAACCAACATACTCTTTTCAAGGAAAGATTCTTCTTTCAACACGATGACAGTTGTCAGCGGTGGAGCTGGTGAAGGAAAGTCGACCACTATTTTTAACCTGGCAACCATTTTTGCTCAAAACGATGCAAGAGTGCTGATCATTGATTCTGACTTAAGACGTCCAAGTCTTCACAAGTTGGTGGGTGTTTCCAACGCGGTGGGCTTGACTGATTTCCTGCTCGGTCAAAAAACTGCGGAGGAAGTGATTCAGACCACTAAATTGGATACCTTGCACTTCATGCCTAGTGGCAAATTACCCAGCAGTTCGATGGGGATCCTTAACTCCCAGCAAATGAAGGACTTTATCCAGGATGTCAAGAAGCGCTATGATTACGTGTTCTTTGACTCGCCTCCTATCATGGGGGTGAGTGATGCCTCCATCTTGGCGAGTGAAGTGGATATGGCCGTGCTGGTTATTCAGTATCGTAAGTATCCACAGGCTATGACCATACGAGCCAAGCAAATGGTTGAAAAAGTCGGTGGTAATTTGTTGGGCGTTGTCCTTAACAACATCAATATCTCTCAAGATTCCTACTACTATTATTACAGTGGCTATTACTACGACTACTACTCCAAGCAGGATGGTGAGGAGTCTAAGAAAAAGGGATCTAAATCGGGTTCAGACTCGGCTAAGGGCCAAACCAAGGGAGATTTGGGGTTGAAAAACAAATTTTGATCAGTATGCGTAATTTAGTGAATCGTTTCATGAGCTTGTTTCTTGGGAAAAGGCGTCCCATTGGATGGACTGGGTGTCTTGGTGTCCTATTGATGGGATGGTTGGGATCGGGATGTGAAACCCTACCCACGGAAGTGGATCCCAGCGGTTTTCCCGCAGGAGAGGCCAGCGCAACGGGCATGGAATTGTCGGTTGGGGAGAAGGTCACCATTATTTTTGCCGGTATTCCAAGCCCCCCTCCCATTCATGAGGAGCGCGTCCGCGAGGATGGTACCCTGCATCCGCCCTATCTTAGTCAGCCGATTCAGGCATCCGGTTTGACCCCACCTCAGCTTCAGTCACGACTGCATGAAGCCTATGTGCCAAAAATTTTCACCACCATTTCCATCACGGTGGGAACGGAGGATCGCTTGTTTACGCTCAACGGAGAAGTCATTCAACCGGGTCGCTATCCATACGTGGGCGAAACCACAGCGGTGGAAGCCATCTCTCAAGCGGGTGGCCTTACCGATTTTGCCAAAAAGCGAAAGATTGGGATCACTCGAGCTAACGGGACTAAATTCTATTTCGACTATGAGAAGGCCCGGCGCGATAGCCGCTTCGACCCTCAGGTCTACCCAAGAGACATCATTGATGTCCCCAGACGTCTTTATTGATCTGTGTTTGTCATTGTTCCCCAACGAAACCCTTTGGCTGGGGAACCCGTGGGAGTGGTTGAGATCAACCAATGGCCTTTTGTGATTGGCCGTAACCTTTCCGCACAACTCTCGCTTGAACTTCCAGGGGTCTGGGAAAACCATTTGACTCTGAATCCTCGGGAGGATGGCAAAGTGACAGCTATCTGTTCTCAGGAGACTCAAGTGTGGTTGAATGACACAACCTTCCAGGGTCAAGCCACTCTCAAACCTGGAGACGTCATCACCATGGGATCTTTCCGTTGGAGACTCGAATTGCAAGCAGCTCCCGCCCGATCAGGGAAGGTGACAGAAAGCATGTTTTACGGATTGCTTCTCCTCGCACTTTTGAGCCAATTCATGCTCATCTACCGCCTTGTTTCGATGGATTGATCTCAGACCTCCTCTTCGGAGGCAGGGCGTAGCATAAATCCTTCGAACTCATCGAGCAGGGCCCGCACCGCCTCGAGGTGTTGAGGTCGAGGTGGGTGTTCCTCTTCAAGGCTACTCAGTCGATCTGTGACAACTGAAATTTCCAGGTGCAGGGTCGAAATGGCTGATTCAGCATCGTGGCTAACTCGGCTGCTGACTCGGATCCAAGCGGTCGGCTCTAGGAATGATCCATAACGAAAATGATCCCAGTGATTGCCTTCCCGATCATACCGAATGCAACCGTTGCGGTCATCCGAGGCTTGGAATGACTTGGCATCCATAAACGTAGCAAAAAGATTTTCGACTGACGCACGTGACCAATGGGTGAAGTGGGCTGTCAGGTGCTGGGGTTTGGATTGGTCCAGCGACACGCTGGCACAGGAGCACAGCCCGCAGAGAGCAAGCACCATTCCCAAAAACCTGAACCTCTGAAACCTTGGATGAGTCATCTCTCCGACCATGCTGTTTTCGTGGGGCACAGGCGATCAAATTTTAATGATCTGTCGCTTTAATGGCTCCCCTGACGCTTCACCATGGAAAGAAAGAGCAGCTCAGAGTCCTATCTTCTATCAGGCTACACTCACATCACGGCTGGTAGGTTATTCTCAAACCACCTTCACCCTCATCATCGATTCGGGATCAAGAAAGGTTCTTTTACGAATACCAAGCATCCAAACACATTTGAAGGTTTCTTCAATGACACGATATCACTTCATCATCATCAAAGAGCAAATACCATGATCAGGCGCTACCTGAAGACTACGCAAGTTTCCACCCACAGCCAGTCCGGATTCCATACCCAGCCCCCCTCTGTCAATTTGTATTGCGAGACGCAGCCGGGTCGGCCTCAGAAAAGAGGATCATTCAAAATCGGTCAGTCAATTTTCCAAACTTCCTGCCCCATGCTATGCATTGGCTTTTGTCTGATGTTATGGCCAGGATTGATGCAGGCCCTGGAGGTTTCCTTTTCCTTCGATGGTTCATCAGGGAATGAAAGCCAATGGCCTCCTGATCAGTCATTTCAAGGAGTTGATGTAGGGAACATATTACGCGGCAATGGGGTCAATCCTACATCTGCCAAGGGAGCCTTCAGTGGGAGCGATTGGAGTCGATCGGGCCTTGATGGGAATGATTTTTTCTCCTTTTCCCTTCAGCCGAATCCAGGCTATCGGCTTGGGATTGACACGCTGCAATGGGAAGAACGCCGATCTCTCACCGGTATTGGAGCTTGGTCGCTCCGATCGAGTTTAGATGGTTTTACAACCG
>JALRAZ010000019.1 GCA_023257935.1 Verrucomicrobiota bacterium | reverse complement strand
ATTTGCTTGCTGGAGCACAATTAAAAAGAAATTTAACTCAGTTAACCACTGATGTAGTCCCTTTGTCATAACCGGTGAGGTCGTTGAGGCTGAAATCATTGAGATCCATCGCCAGTTTGCACGGGCTGCACTGATTCAGGTCATCCAAACCTCTCCTTTGAGAACGGACCCGGTTTGTCCAAAATACACCCAATGCGGCGGATGCCAGTATCAGCACATCGCCTACGAACACCAACTCCAGATCAAGCATAAACAGGTCAAGGACTTGTTCGAACGTATCGGAGGACAACCTTCAAGTGTTGTCGAAAGGGTGGTCGCCTGCCCGTCTCCTTATGGCTATCGCAACCGGATCATGGTAAGGACTCAATACAATCGTGATACCAAAGCGATGAATGTGGGCTACCTCCGCCACCAGAGTCGACTGGTGGTCGATGTGGATTCCTGCCCTATTGCCGAACCAGCACTGAATGAAAAATTGCAGCAGGTACGAGTGGATCCCCCGCGGAAAAACGGGATCAAATTCACCTTGAGAGTCTTCCCTGATGGATGGCAATTGCCACCCGATTCGTTCTTTCAGGTCAATTACCATCAGCTTCCAAACATGGTGGCAGCGGTGGAGCAACAGCTCCGCTCGGCAAAGGTAAAACACCTGATAGATGCTTATTGTGGAGTGGGGTTTTTCAGCCTGTCTCTGGCTCATACTGTGGATCGTTTCACCGGGGTCGAAGTCGACAAGCGAGCCATCGAATCGGCGCGCCTCAACGCCGAGCACATGGGGCACCAAAACGGCCATTTCATCGAAGGCACCACCGAAGACCACATTCAAGCCCTGGTGGACCAACATGATGCTGCCAACACAGCCATCATCCTGGATCCCCCCCGCAAAGGTTGCCATCAATCCATTCTGGAAGTGCTGATTCAGGCAAAGCCTCGCCAAATCATCTACGTATCATGCCAGCCAGCGACCCTCTCGCGCGATATCAAGACGCTTTGTGACTCAGGTGTCTTTGAAGTACACAAGGTGATCCCTCTGGACATGTTTCCCCAGACTCAGCACGTGGAATGCGTCACCGACATCCGGCTCAGGCAAAAGGAGTAACACTTTTTTACTTTTTGAGGGTTGCAATCCCCCCGGTGATGCCCTAAATACCTCTTAGCTCCCAAACATCCTGCGGGATTGCTACTATTTCTGTTCGACTCACAAACCTCAGTTCGTTGGATTGTCGGGTCATTTCATTAGAACGCTTTTCAATAAGAAAAACCGTTCACACTAACACAATTGAATTCACACATGAGCAACAGAGGCTCCAGGGGTCCTAGGGGACCAAGAAAAAAGGAGAGGAAAGATTTACCATTGGACGATGGTGAAGGATTTCTCGAAATCGCTGAAAAAGGCTTCGGCTTCCTACGTTCTTCCGATCATCACTTCGCTCCCAAGCCCACTGATATTTTTGTCACCCCTGATACCATCAAACGCAATGCACTCAGGGAGGGCCTATTCATCAAGGCCATCACCCAGCCACCGCACAGGGGTCACAACCCACAGCTCAGGGAAATTGTCGAGATCAATGGGATGAGCCCAGCTGATTACGGCAAGGTCATGCGCATTGAAAATCTCACGACCATTGACCCCATTGAGAAGTTCAAGCTTGAAACCTCCCCCGATGTCATTGAGACCCGAATCATTGACCTGGTCACACCGATCGGCAAAGGCACTCGAGGTCTGATTGTCGCTCCTCCCCGCACTGGTAAAACGACCATCCTCAAACAAATTGCCAACGCCATCACGACCAATCACCCCGAAGTGGAAGTGGTTGTGCTACTGATTGACGAACGTCCGGAGGAAGTCACCGATTTCACACGCTCGGTCAATGCCGATGTCATTGCTTCTTCGAACGATCAAGAACTCGACACCCATGTCAGACTTTCCCGTTTTGTCATCGAACGCTGCCGAAGGCGCGTAGAGGCCGGCAAGGATGTTTTTGTGCTCATGGACTCCATCACACGCGTCGCCCGAGCCTACAACAGCGTTCACGGTGGTAGTGGCAGGACGATGAGTGGTGGTGTCGATGCCCGAGCTCTCGAAATCCCACGCAAGATGTTTGCATCCGCAAGGAAGATCGAAGAGGGCGGCTCCCTCACCATTTTGGCCACGGCCCTCGTGGATACCGGATCCAGAATGGATGAGCTCATTTTTCAGGAGTTTAAGGGCACCGGTAACATGGAGCTCATCTTGGATCGTAAGCTAGCTGACCGTCGCCTTTACCCGGCACTGGATATTCCCAAGAGCGGCACCCGCAAGGAAGAGAAGCTTTACGGCCCCAAATACATTCAGGCGATTCACAAGCTACGGAGGCAGATGATCGATACCAACCCCATCGAGGCATTGGAGACCCTCACCGCAGCCCTCAAGAAATACAAGACCAACGAAGAGGTGCTCAACCGCCTGCTCTGAAGAGACTCAAATCCAGGTTCAGAGGAGTGTGAGACCTCCCCTTCGGCCATGCCTACCCTCAAGATGAGACCTACAGGATCAAGGTTATGACCCTCTGATCTGTATTGAGCAAATCCGTCGGGACGGTCCACAGCCAAGATTGTTTTTCGCTCATGCCAAGATCCAGCCTCCATTCTCGACCTCCGATGGAGCGCATGCTTAGGATCCATCAGGCCATCCAGTCCGGAAAATTCCCAAACGCCACAAGCCTGGGCGAGCAGCTCGAGGTCAGCACCAAATCCATCCATCGTGACATCGAATTCATGCGAGATCGGCTCGATCTCCCAGTGGAATACGATGCGGCAAGGTATGGATACTATTACAGTGAAGAAGTGGGTGCGTTCCCGACCTTTCAAGTCACCGAAGGGGAAATGGTTGCCCTGCTCATCGCGGAAAAAGCCCTCCAGCAATACCGCGGGACAACCTTTGAAAAACCCTTGGTCAGCGCTTTTCAAAAAATTGCCGAGGCCTTACCCGAGACCATTTCACTGAATCTCTCTGATTGGAATGATTCGATTTCATTTCGCACAAGCGCCTTGCCCCAGATGAATCTGGAGGTATTCGACCACCTCGCACGAGCTGTCTCAAGAAAACGTCAAGTCACCCTTCAATATCGCAAGCCAGGGCAGAAAAAGGCGCACGAGCGCATCGTCGACCCTTATCACATGTCCAACATCAACGGGGAATGGTTTCTCTTTGGCTACTGCCATCTCCGCAAAGACTTGAGGACATTCGTACCGTCACGGGTGACCCAGGTCAGCGAAACGGGCGAGACCTTTAAGCGTCCTAAAAAATTCAATATCGAAGATCGTCTTCAGGGCAGTTTCGGCGTGCATTCAGGCGGCACACCGGTCAGGGTCACCATCCATTTTACCCACCAAGTGGCTGACTACATTCGGGAAAAAATATGGCACCCCACCCAGCAACTCAAGACGCTCCCAGACGATGGGGTCGCCTTAAGTGTGCAGCTTAGCAGTCTGGTAGAAATCCAGCGCTGGGTTCTGGGCTGGGGGGCGCATGCCCGAGTGATGGAGCCAGACATCCTCAAACAACAGCTTCGTCAAAACGCCGAGCAGCTGGTGAGGCTCTACGCAGAGACCTCCGACTAAGCCAGACTTCGGTTCCAAGTCCATGTCAACACATGCCTGGTCGCAGGGGTCATTTTGGCAAAATCCGCAATACGCAGCCCTTCCACCCAAAAAATACGCCCCCGGCGATCATGCGCCACCAGGGCTTGATGGCGCTGGAGCGCTGACCATTTCAGATTGGTAAACACGTCCTGCAGCTTGGACGAGCCGTGGCTCCCAATCAGAGTCATTCGGTCTCCAGCTTGCCAGTGCCTCAGCCATACCTGCTCACCGAGCACATCGGCATCGAAGCACTCGGAAAAAGGAGATGAGGAGACTGGATTCACCTGACCGACAATCGGCTGCCGACTCCAAGTGATTTGGCACCCATCAAAAAGAGCCTGGGAAGAGTCCCCGCTCAAAAGGATCTCCTGAGGCTTCGATCCTCTGGCAAAGCTCTCTTGGCCTGGATCACCTTGGGCTTGTAATAGGGGCATGCTTTCCAAGCGACACACCTTCAGCCCTTGCTCCAACATCACTCCCTGATCAAGTTTTGCATCAACCAAAAGCTCGATCATATCATAGTTAGGTGTCTGCTCCAATCGGATCAAGGCACGGCGCATCAATTCACGCTGAAGCCCACGATGCAGCGTTGAAAAAACCTCGGCCTCATTGGCATCGAGTTCCCAGGCATCCGCTAACTGAGTCACCAGATCGTGCTCGGCGGCGATCAAGTCACATGAACGGAGAGGCCCTCTCAAGCCTTGGATACCAAAAGTTTTTTTGATGAAGGGAAGCACTTCATGGCGAAGACGGTTGCGCTGATGACGCACATCCTCATTGCTCGCATCCTCTCTCCATACCAGTTGATGGTACCTTGCATAAGTCGTGAATTGATCCTTAGACAAGGAGAGAAAAGGACGCCAAAGCATGCAGCGAGGATCAGCAGGCGATGAGGCTACCACAGCCATCCCCTGCAATCCCTCTGGACCACTGCCGCGCATCCAACGCAACCAAAGGGTTTCGAGTTGATCATCCGCATGATGGGCCAAAGCCACGATACCAGCACCCTCAGCCAGGGAAGCTCGGGCTAAAAACCCATGCCTTAGCTCTCGAGCAGCCATTTCCATCGACAGCCCTTGGGCCTTGATCAAATCGCTCACATGCCCTTTCTCGATCACACAGCGCAGATGCCACTGATCACAGAGTTTGGCTACCCACTCTGCATCCTCATCTGAAGCTTGCCCGCGCAATTGATGGTTGAAATGCAGGACCACAAGCTGCTTGTTCATGGTTTCAGCCAAACGCTTGAGCGCATGCAACATGACAACTGAATCCATACCACCGGAGACAGCGATGGCCCAGGTGGCTGCCAGGGCCATCGGGCTGGACTCCCTGACACCACTCAGCATGGCTGATCGCCAAGGCTCTTCAATGGTTTGAGCAGGAGGCATCGTCGGGGGCCATCCTAGTTTTGGGAAGATTAGGAATCAATTTTTCTTCAAAAGGAGTTGAACTGAAAGGAAACGACCTCATAAGATACGCGCCTGTCTCAGGACAGGGGTCGGGGCGTAGCGTAGCCTGGCTAGCGCGCCTGAATGGGGTTCAGGAGGTCGCGAGTTCGAATCTCGCCGCCCCGACCATCTCCAATGAACTCCTTTTTAAAGACTCATCGGAGTCTTTCAGTTCCCCCAATTTTTGGGTGTTTTCCCAAGTTTCCCCAGGCAAGCTTGCACATTCTTTTCAGCAAGGCCAAATGCCAGAGACATCCCTGCACCGCTGGTGACTTGCACAGCGTGCACACCGGGCCAGACTGGCTCGATGAACCAACTGGGGCCTGCAGACGAAGCGTAAGTACCCAACCATCGCTCGGAGACCACAGGCCGGCAACCGGGCATCAAATCCTTGAAGGCATCGAGGATCAATTGATCCACTTCCTCACGTCGAAAGGGTACGACATCATCTCCATAGGCGTGGCTGTCGCCCACCACCAGACTTCCATCAGCATCTTGAACCACAATCAAATGAACGCCTTCTTCCAAATGACGAGGATAGGTCTCCGTTAACTCAGCCCGCAGAGCCTGGGTCTCCTGAAGGGTAGCGAATCCCGGATAACGGATCAGGCTCAGATCGGTTAACATGGGATGATCCAATCGCACTCCAATGGGCTCAAGACGCAGCATCTGAAGCATGCAGCGACGCAACTCAAAGGCCCGCCACACCTCGGGAAGCAATGCCTGCAACCGATCACCCAAGCAGAGAAATACGTGATCCGCCTGGTAACAGGCCCCAGGTGTTTGTACCCACCCGTCACCCACTGTCTGCACATGGGCAGAAGGTTCAAAGTGGACGCCGGCGTGCTCGCAGAGCCACTGAAGCAACTTTGGAATTCCTTCACGAGGGTTGATGCGGAGTTCATGAGGGCTGTGGAGTATCGCCTGAATTTCGCCCAGAAAAGGGCCCACGGGCTGCTGTTGCCAGTCCTCAGGCGCCAGCAAACAACACCCTGTCATGCTGGACTCTCTCAAATAAGCCTTCAAAACAGCCTCCGAGGCCGCGCTGTGCGCAACAAACCAGGCCCCTGTCTGTTCGATGGAAATGCCCACCACTTCAGATACCTCTTTCCAGATAGCAGCCGACCTTACCGCCATAGGCAGATCTTCTCCAGGACGCTGCCCGGTGACAGTCACAAAACCAAAATTACGCACGCTGGCACCCTGAGCCGAAGCAGTCGTATCGAGCATCAACACCTTGTATCCCATACGAGCCGCATGCCAGGCGTGGGCGAGACCGAGAATACCTACTCCCACTACGATTACGTCATAAGGCTTTGTCATGTCTCCTTGGTTGCCGGATTGGCGATTGCTACGTTGTTAGTGTGTTCATCATGGGTCAACGAGGTGACTCCATGCCCTCTAATTTCACCCAATAGTCCTTGAATATTCTGCCATTTCAAAACAAGGGAAGGCAACAAATGCTTCGACTTCTCAACCTGCCAACACTAGATTAGCAAACGTCAGATTCTAACCAAGCTGCCCAGCAACATGCTTCAATTAAGACCCATTTGGACCTCGGTAGGATGCCTCGTGCTTGGCTTTGCTCTGGGAGTCATGATCCATCGCGATTCCGACCGCCCTGTTGGGGCCAGCAGCAAGGCTGAGCCCACTGCATCGGCCAGACAGCGGATAGGGGTGAGCGGATCCTTGCCACGCATCACTCCCGAAGGCATTCATGCTCAGCGTAGTGACCTGGAGGAAGCACTCAATCAGATTTTCACGCTTCCCGATCATCAGGATAGAACCTTTGCGCTGTTTGGTTTGCTCAATGATCGCACCCTGGCCGATTACCCAACGATCCTCGCCGTGTTCAAACAACGAGCGGCGTTGGATACTTCGCGAGGCCGCGATCAGTGGATCATGGCCCAAGCGCTGCAGATTATGGCAGGCAAAGATCCAGCCACCGTGCTTGCCTTTGCCTCCAGCATCCCCCAGCGACAGCAGCGACTCACGTTCCAGGAAGCCGCCTTGAGGGGATGGAGCAAACAGGATCTTGGAGCCGCTCGACAGTGGTATGATCAGATCACTGACCCGGCAACGAAGGATCGGCTCGCGGTTTCCATGGCCCAAAGCATCGCGCATCAGTCATTTGAGGAGGCCTTGAGTTTTATTGACGAGCACCTCAAACCCAATCGGGCGCGAGATGCCCGATCTCAAATCCTCCGAGAACTAGCTCAGACGCAGCCGCAAGAGGCAGCGCGTCAACTCGAAGCCCTGCAACTGGGCCAATCATTCAACCACCTCTACCACACCATTGCATCTGAACTTGCGGCCGATAACCTGGAAGAAGCCTTGAGCTGGATGGGTCAGCTCAGCAAGAAAGAGCAGCGGACCATGGCCATTCAGGGCATCATGCAGCAAATGCCTATAGAGGATACCAAGACCATTGAACAGGTTATTGGATCCCTCACAGGGCAGCAGGATCGATTGAATGCGACCGCTCAACTGATATCAGCCAATGCCTGGAAAGATCTACCAGGTACTCTCGCCTTCATTGAAAACATCCAGGAACCTCGCATGAAAGAGCGAGCTTACCAGAGTGTCATGCAAGCATGGCTTGAGGAGGATCTGGAAGCAGCCATGACACATCTGGAATCGATGCCCACCGGGCGAAGTCGCACCGATATGATCCAACAGGCCTCCCGACACCTGGCTGAGAGAGATCCTCAGTTGGCCTTGGACTGGATTCAAGAGTTACCCCCAGGCCAAGCCAAGAATAGCGCCTTTCAGGCCATCACCTGGCAGATAGCCGAATCAGATGCGGAACTGGCCATCCAAATGGCGGAGGAATTACTTCCGGGTACCACCCGTAGCCAGGCGATTCACCAGATTGCCAATCGCCTGATTCAGAACAGTCCCGAGGAAGCTATTCAGTGGGTGATGGACATGCCCAACGGAAAAACTCGCACAGATACCATTCGCAACATGAGCTGGCAGCTCACTCAGCACAACCCCGAACAGGCCATTGCCCTGGCTGAGACCCTTAGCAGCAAACAGGATCGGCAAAATGTTCTGGGGCAGATAGCCTCCAGTTGGGCCAATCAGGATCTGGAGGCTGCACGCCAATGGGCCGAATCACTGCCTGAGGACGAAACCCGCAGGCAGGTCATGGGGCAACTGGCTGGCAACTGGGCCCAACAGGATCCTCAGTCCGCCATGGCCTATGCTGCTGCCGTGGAAGATCCCGACACGCAGTCTCGCATGATTCGATCCATGATGCACTCCCTGGCCTCGGAGGATCCCCAAGGCACCCTGGCCTGGATGGATCAAGATATCGACTTGGATATCAGGCGAGAGGTCATGCCCGAATTGCTCAGCAACTGGGCCAGACAATCACCCCTGGATGCAGCAGAATATGTGGCTTCAATGGAATCGGGTGAAATGCAAAATCTCGCAGCGGTGCAAGTAGCCCGCCAGTGGAGCGAATACGAGCCTTCATTCGCCATTGAGTGGGCCTCTGGGTTTAACGACGCCGATTCAAGACAGCAGGCCTATCAAGGCATCTTGCAGCGCTGGGCGGGAGAGGATCTGGAATCAGCAGGTGCCTGGCTCCTGAAGCAGCCAGTGAGCGAAAATCGAGATCAGCTTGTTGAGACCCTTGTGGGTAGCATTGGCCATCAAGATCCAGAAATGGGCGTGATATGGGCTTCGGGTATTTCAGGCCAGCAACGACGAGACCAGATGGTGGAACAATACGCCAGGGTATGGTTGGATCAAGACAGAGAGCAGGCCCTTACCTGGCTAGAAAAGAACCCCCTCCCCCCGGAAGCGCTTCATCGTCTGATCAACCCTGGACAACCCTTCCCTTACGAGGCGGCAAGCCCTGTACTTGAGACGACTCCAGCAGAATCGATCGCCCCAGCAATCCCTGTGATGGACCTGGAGATGATGCGGCGCTATGGGCTGATACCGGAGTGATCACTGGTTCCCTTGCTCGGCAAGGAAGGCTTCTCGACGCTCACGAAAGGCGCGGCTGATCTCACGAGCCTGCTTTCGGTCACTTTCATCGTCATCCCAGAAAGCCTGAACCACTGCTTCACAAGCGGGGTAATGAGAGCCATCATCACCCACTTTGATCCGCAATGTTGCCAATTGGTCCTTGAGAGAAAGAAGGGTGTTGCGGTAGGCAGGTTCATCAATGAGGTTGTTCCATTCCTCTGGGTCTGCCTGAAGATCGTAAAGCTCCCAAGCAGGTGGTGTTTGATTCCCTCCCTGATAATCACAACCATAAAAATAGATCAACTTGTATTGCTTATTACGAATGGCCATTTCACCCGGGTTGTCATGATGCGCCATGTGCATCCAGTAGCGATAATAAACCGCTTGCTTCCAGCCCTCCGGCTCCTTGCCGGTCTCACAAATGGATCGAAAAGACTGCCCCTGCATCGAAGCGGGTAAATCCACGCCAGCATAATCAAGCATCAGAGCGGGGAAATCGACGTTTTCAATCATCGCAGCACTCCGAACACCGGCCGCAATAGCAGGTGGGTATCGGACAATCAAAGGCATGCGCATGCTCTTGTCATAAGCCCAGCGCTTATCCTGATAGTCATTTTCACCAAGCCAGAATCCTTGGTCACCCGTGTAGATGATCAGGGTGTTGTCATAGAGTCCGGCATCCTTGAGGTAATCAAAAAGCCGCTTGAGGTTGTCGTCCACCCCTTTGACACA